>CALEPD010000211.1 GCA_937910265.1 uncultured Bacteroidales bacterium | reverse complement strand
ACAATAAGGTCTAACCCCTGTAACATTTGCCTACGATTAAGGCCAAACGAATCCATAGCGCCGCTTTTAATAAGTCCTTCAAGAGCGCGGCGGTTAAACTCGCGCGATATATTACGGTTTATAAAATCGAAGAAAGAGGTATATTCACCGCCGTTTTTTCGTTCTTCTATTATACGGCTTGCCGCCGCTCTGCCAAGATTTTTAATAGCAAGAAGTCCAAAACGAATATTGTTGTCCTCGCAAACAATGTTTTCCTCGCTTTTATTAACACAAGGCGGCAACACCTTTATACCAATACGCTGACATTCTGCGGTGTATTCTATTACCTTGTCGGTGCTGTCCATAATACTTGTAAGCAACGCCGCCATATAAAAGGCAGGATAATGGCATTTTAAATATGCCGTTCTGTACGAGGTTATAGAATAAGCCGCCGCGTGCGATTTATTGAATGCGTAGGAGGCAAATTTCTTCCATTCTTCCCATATTTTTTGAAGCTTGTCTTTGGGGTGGCCGTTCTGTTCGCCTCCGCTATAGAAGAGAAGTTCGAGTTCGTTCATCTTCTCGATTTGCTTTTTGCCCATGGCTTTGCGCAAAGTGTCGCTCTGTCCGCGCGTGAAATTGGCAAGCAAACGGGAGAGAAGCATGACCTGCTCTTGGTATACGGTGATACCGTAGGTGTCCTTGAGGTATTTCTCCATGCACGGTATGTCGTATTCAATAGGCTTGCGTCCCAATTTTCTGTCGATGAAGTCTGGAATGTTATCCATGGGACCCGGACGATATAGAGCGTTCATTGCAATCAAGTCTTCAAACACATGCGGTTTAAGCTCACGGAGGTATTTCTGCATGCCGGCCGATTCAAACTGGAATGTACCAACGGTGTTGCCGTCGCAGAATAAATTATAGGTCAACTCGTCATCGAGAGGTATTTTGTCAATGTCGATTTCCTCTCCCGTGCGTTTTTTTATGTGTTGTAGGGTGTTCTTGATGATGGTCAAGTTCTTCAGTCCCAAGAAGTCCATTTTGATGAGCCCCACGCTTTCAATAACATGGCCGTCATATTGGGTGACGAGTACGTCCTCGGAGCTATCCTTGTCAAGAATGGTGCAAACAGGAGCGAAATTGGTGAGGTCTTCCGCCCCGATAATCACACCGCAGGCATGTATGCCTATTTGGCGGTTTGTGTCCTCGAGGGCTCCCGCATAGGAAAGCATCGAACTCAGCACATCACCTCCTCCAATAACTTCGTTGCTCAGCGAGGAAGGACATTCGCCGTTCATGATGTTATGCATCTCGGGCACATATTTAAAGCAATTGGCCAAAGTCACTTTGGGGGGCTTGCTGAACGGTTTGCCATTCTCGTCCTTTAAATTGTCTGGGAAATTATCTGGAACATATCCTTTCAGGGTATTGACCACCTTTAATGGAATATTTTCCACTCTACCCACATCGGCTATGGCCGATTTTGTGGCCATGGTTCCATAGGTGATGATGTGCGCTACCTTCTCTTTACCATATTTCTCTGTCACCCAATCCAAAACCTTTCCACGTCCCGCGTCATCGAAGTCAACGTCGATATCGGGCAGCGATATTCGGTCGGGGTTAAGAAAGCGTTCAAAAAGAAGGTCGTATTTCAATGGGTCGATATCGGTAATCCACAAGCAATAGGCTACAACCGATCCGGCAGCAGAGCCACGTCCCGGACCTACGCTTACTCCCAATTCTTCGCGTGCGGCACGTATATAGTCTTGTACAATCAGGAAATATCCCGGAAATCCCATCGTCTTGATGGTGTGCAACTCGAATGTTATGCGTTCGATTTGCTCATCGGTGAAGGTCTCTCCGTAACGTTTATGGGCGCCTTCCCATACCAATTTCTCAAGATAGTCGGCCTCGAATTTGATGCGGTACAGCTTTTCGTAGCCGCCCATCTTTTTTATCTTTTGTTCGGCTTCTTCCTGCGACATTACCATCTCGCCTTTGTCGTTGCGCGAGAATTCGTTGAAAAGGTCTTCATGTGTAAAGCGGTTGCGCCACCCTTCCTCGGTGCCAAAACTTTCGGGAATGTCGAAAATCGGCATGATGGGGTCGGAGTTAATCGAGAAAACCTCAATTTTGTTGGCCACCTCCAAGGTGTTGGCAAGAGCCTCTGGCAAATCGGGGAAAGCCTCCGCCATCTCGTCGGGGCTCTTCAGCCACTCCTGTTTGGAGTAATGCATGCGGTTGGTGTCGTGGTAATCTTTTTGTGTCGCCAAGCAGATGAGGTGGTCGTGGGCCTCGCCATGCTCCTCTTCAACGAAATGTACGTCGTTGGTGGCTATAATCTTCACGTCATGTTTACGGGCCAATTCCAGCAACACAGCATTCACCTCTTCTTGGCGTACAAAGGTGTCGGTGTTTGCGTTGGGTTTGTCTGTTTTGTGACGTTGCAACTCAAGGTAAAAGTCGTCGCCGAAGACATTCTTGAACCACAATACTGATTTTTCGGCTGCTTCGATGTTGCCGGCCAAAATGTGTTGGGGGATCTCTCCACCAAGACATGCCGAACAAACAATCAACCCCTCTTTATATTGTTCAAGAACATTATGGTCGATGCGGGGCCGGTTGTAAAACCCATCGGTGTATGCGATGGACGACAGTTTGCACAATGATTTGTATCCTTGTTTGTTCTTTGCCAGAAGTACAAGGTGGTGTCCGCTGGAATCGAGTATTCTCTCTTTGCCGGTTTCAGGGTTTAGCTCCTTTATGGTTTTGTCTTTGTCGTATAAGGTGCGCCTTGCGCAATAGGCTTCCATTCCGATGATTGGCTTGAAATATTGTAGCTTCAATTGCTCAATCTGGTATTCGGCCTCCTGTTTCTCTTCAGGCGATGCTCCATCGTTCTTCAGGACACACTCATGCTTCTTGATGGCGTCTTTTATTATGTTGTTTTCCGTGTTTGTGGAGTCGACGAAATCTTTAATGCCAAACATGTTTCCATGGTCGGTCAGCGCCATGGCATACATGCCGTTTTTTTTTGCTTTTTTAATTAAATCGGGAATCTTCGACATCCCGTCGAGCATCGAATAGTGCGAGTGTACATGAAGGTGGACAAAGTCTGACATAATATTTTTCTTAATGGTTTACTGTATGGTATAGGTTGTTGTTGAGATAGTAACGGCAGCTTGACCAGGTTCCGTCGGAGTTGTATTTGTACCGGTAAGTGTAGACGTTCTTTATGGGTTCGCCTCCTTCATAAAGTACCTGCGTCCGCTTGGTTAAATTGCCGTGTCGGTCGTATCGGTATAACTCGTACCAAATCAACTCATCATCACAGGTGTATGTATGGGTTGACAAGTGCCGTTCATATTTGTCGTAGCCGATAATGGTTCGTGTTTCGACCACGCCCTGCTCGTTGTATGTGTATTCGAAACTTATGGCAAGCATACTCTCATGATTGTAAACGTCATGGGTGGAGGATGTGAGACGGCCCGACTCGTCGTGGGTTAATTTTGGTGATTGGGAAAATGCCGAGTACGAAGAAAACAGTAATACCCAAAAAGGTACAACTTTAAAAATGAGGTGTCGGGACAGCTGGTGTTTCATATCTAAAACAATACGAATCCATAAAGGATAGGATTCTTCAATTAAGCTTTCAGTTTTTTATAATGGAACCTGTGGGGGGTAGTGTCTCCCATGCGTTTTTTGCGGTTTTCCTCATATTCGCTGTAGCTGCCCTCGAAGAAATAAACTTGGGAGTCGCCTTCAAATGCCAGAATATGCGTGCATACACGGTCGAGGAACCATCGGTCGTGGCTGATGATGACGGCGCATCCGGCAAAATTCTCCAAGCCTTCCTCCAATGCACGCATTGTGTTTACGTCGATGTCGTTGGTAGGCTCGTCGAGAAGCAGAACATTGGCTTCGCTCTTCAATGTCAATGCGAGGTGTAGTCGGTTGCGTTCACCACCGGAGAGAACACCGGCTTTCTTGCTTTGGTCGTTGCCCGAGAAATTGAAACGTGAGATGTAGGCACGGCTGTTCACAAGGCGGCCGCCTATTTGAATCTGTTCGTTTCCTTCTGATACAACTTCCCATACACTCTTTTCGGGGTCAATGCGAACGTGTTGCTGGTCGACATATCCCAAGCGGACAGTTTCGCCTACGGTGAATGTTCCGGTGTCGGGAGTTTCAAGTCCCATGATGAGGCGGAAGAGCGTTGTTTTACCGCAGCCGTTGGGCCCGATAATGCCTACAATGCCGGCGGGCGGCAAAGAAAACGTCATGTTTTCGTACAGCAGTTTGTCGCCAAAGGCTTTGCTTACATTTTCCACTTCAAGCACTTTGTTGCCAAGACGTGGCCCATTGGGTATGAATATTTCGAGGTCTTGTTCTTTCTCTTTTACATCTTCGTTCATCAAGCGGTCGTATGCTGCCAGACGTGCCTTTCCTTTTGCCTGGCGGGCTTTGGGCGACATGCGTACCCATTCTAATTCGCGTTGAAGGGTTTTGCGGCGTTTGCTCTCTTGTTTTTCCTCCATGGCCAAGCGTTGTGACTTTTGGTCAAGCCAGCTGCTGTAGTTGCCTTGCCAGGGGATACCTTCGCCACGGTCAAGCTCGAGAATCCATCCGGCTACATTGTCAAGGAAATAACGGTCGTGGGTCACGGCTATGACCGTACCCTTATACTGCTGGAGATGAGCCTCAAGCCACTGGATACTCTCTGTATCAA
>CALEPD010000210.1 GCA_937910265.1 uncultured Bacteroidales bacterium | reverse complement strand
TGGAACCTGCTTTGGGCAAGTCCGCTCTTTGCTTATTTCGCAATCTTCGCCCGCAAATCAAACCGCTGGATTATACTCGTACAAATTGCGATGCTATTGGTGGTTATGGCCAGTGAATGGATACTGCCCCAACAAATGAATGCGGCTGTGATGCCCATAGCGCTCACGCTCACCTTAAGACTCATCGACAATTTGCGTTAAAAAGAGATTCTGTTGAAAACAACCCAAATCATAGAACACAACATAAGAAAATGAAACAAAGATATTTATTATTATCATTGCTGCTTATTGCGCAGTGTGCGACTCTGAAAGCGCAACACCAAACAACCGAATTCGACTCGACGAGTGTTTACATGGAGGACAGTGGTTTGAGCCATGTGTATATCCACAAACTGACCACTCTGAACGACTATACCGGATGCAAGAACAATAGCGTGCAGAAGCTCGACTACGACCCACTGTCGGCCTATGTCAAATTCAACAAAGTGCTTGTTCGCCGAGCCGCCGGAGGCACCGACACCATCTATGATGAACAGAGAGGGAAGCAACAAAGTGAAGTGCGAGATTATATCGCCCCTGCCAGAATGATTTATTGGGGAGCCAGTCAAAAGATGCTCAACATCGGACATTTAGACCCCGGCGACAAGATAGAGATATGGAGTTACCGCAAGGGTTATACCTATGCACTGCTGGCAGATGACGACAGCAAATACATACCCCCCATGCGCGGGCATTTTTACGACATTGTCCCCTTCTGGAGCAACCATCCTGTCAAAGAGAAGGTGTACAGTGTAAGCATTCCGTCGGAAAAGTATGTCCAATATAAAGTTTACAACGGAGAGGTGAAAACCATTCTGGACAGCATCAGCGACAGCAACAGAATAAAGTACACATTCACAAAAACCAACATCACTCCGCTGGCAAGAGAGCCCCACTCATTGGCCAACAACGACATACAATGCAAACTGCTCATTTCGACAAGTCCCGACTGGGAGTCGAAATCCAGATGGTTTTACAATGTCAACGAATCATACGGCAGTTTCAATTCGACCCCTGAGTTGCAAAAGAAGGTGAACGAGTTGCTGAAGCCCGCCAAGAACGAGATGGACAGCATCAGCATACTCACCCACTGGGTGGCAGACAACATGCGCTATGCGGGCATCAGCATGGGTGAAGGCGAAGGCTACACGCTACACAATGCCCGGATGAACCTGACCGACATGTGCGGAGTGTGCAAAGACAAAGCCGGACTTTTGGTTGCGATGCTGCGCGCAGCAGGTTTCAAGTCGTATGCCGCCATGACTATGGCCGGCGAGCGCATCGACCGCATTCCCGCTGACCAATTCAACCACAGTGTTGCCGTGGTTGAGCGTCGCGACGGAAGCTACGAGCTGCTGGACCCCACATGGGTGCCCAATGTCAGAGAGCTGTGGTCGAGTGCCGAGCAGCAGCAGGGATACCTGATAGGACTTCCAGAAGGTGCCGACCTTGCCGAAACCCCTGTTTCCGACCCTGAGAACCATTACATACGCATCAATGCAACTTCCGAAATCAAAAGAAACGGAACACTTGTATGCGAAATCAGCATCACCGCCGAAGGACAGAGCGACAATGCCGTGAGAGGCGTGTTTGACTGCCGTATGAGCGAATGGCAAAGCAACCTCGAGCGAGAGATTCTGCGAATTGCCCCGAACGCAGAAATCGAATCGGTGACCCACACCGACAACGACCGTTACCTTGAACAACCAGTAACCATCAGCTACCGATTCAAAGTAAAGGATTACGCCCTTGTAACCAAAGAAGAGATAGCCTTCATACCTTTCAGCGCACGCAATTTCTATGCCCGTGCCATGAGCCACGTCAATTTCACCGAAACGCTGGAAATCCGCAATTATCCCTTTGCCGACAGATGTTCACGTCTGGTGACCATTGAAGAGTCGATCAAACTGCCCCATAAATACGAGCAGCTCCACTTCCCGCAAATCAACGGTGTGGCCGGAGGTGCGGCAGCATTCGGATGCAAATACTGGCTGTCGGACAACATGCTGCATTTCGGAGAGAGCGTGGTGTTGCAGAAAAGAATCTATGATGCTCACGAATGGCCTGCGTTCAAACAAACCGTCAACAATCAGAACACCTTGGCCACCACTCCAGTAATATTAACCCGATAACAGACAACCCTTCAAACGACATCAATCATGAAAAGAATAATCATCACCCTTATAGCGATACTCAACATCTCAACCGTTGCCGTTGCGCAATCGGAAATCACGCCCGATGCTGAATACAATCTGATACGCCGCTCGTACCAGATAAACGACGACGGCTCGATTGACATCAACTATCGCAAAGAACTGAAATTGATAAGGAACCGTTCGATTACGGAATATGCAGACAAAGGCGAGACTTTCATTGTTTACAATCCGAGTTGCGAAACCCTCACCATCAACGAGAGTTACACATTACAACCCGACGGCACGAAGGTAGTGACCCCCTCGAACGCATTTGTAAACCAATTGCCTTCCAATTGTGCCGACTGCGACGGCTACAACGGATACCGCGAGATGGCCATCATCCACACAGGATTGGTGCCGGAATGTGTCATTGTGTTGGATTACACAATACACCGCAGCGGTTCTGACATCCTCCACACCAGCGTCATTCTGACCGAAGACTGTCCCGTCAAACAGAATGAATTGATAGTCAAAGCATCGAACCGTCACAAAATACATTTCAGCGAAAACAACCTTCCTGAAAATACCAAACGCCAATACGACAACGGCGTATATCACCTGACCTTGAACGATGTTGCACAATCGTACAACGACCCCTATATGCCGGCTGGCGAAACCATGTACCCGACCGTTTATATCACCAACCAACCAAACGGCGACCAGATTACCGACCTCACTCCACTCGCCAACAAAAGTCTTACCATCAGCGAAGCACTTCAAAACAGCCTCAAACGCGAAAAACAAGACGAACACCTCATTGCCATCCGCGACCATGTAATCAACAATGTCCGACTGAACGACATTGCCCCTGCAACAACCGGATTCCAATACCAAGAGCCGCAAACGACCTACAACAACAATTGCGGAACCCAAACAGACAAAGCCCTGTTGCTTGCCGCGATGTACAACAACGCCGGCTATACGGCAAAGATAATACCCGGTTTCAAAGAGTATAAGTCATCGGACGCTGGCAACAACGTCACCCTGCGCATGCTTGACGCAACCAACACCGCCATACAGGTGTCCGACAAAGGGTTGACCTATATGATATATCCTGTAAAAGGCAAACCCATGCATCTTGTGGGAGCTGCCATAGACGATGTTCACCACATCGACACAATCCGCAGCCTTGAATGGACACCGTCGGTATTGTCAGACGGATATGTACGTTTCACATTACCCAACGAAAAAAGCCGCTTCAACATCGACCCCTCACGACTGACCAGCAATCGCAAAAGTCCGGTGAAGGTACAGCCGGTTGACGAGCGCTTCCAATACACTGTAATTCTTCCTTACGGAGTGAAAATGATAGGCAAAAATGTAAAAATCGAGCAGAGAGAAGAAGGCATAGGCAGTGTGGAAATAAAGATCAAGCAAGATGGGAACAAATTGACCATCGTCCGCCACCTGACCATCATGACCGACTTGATAACCGTTGACCAATACGACGAATTCCGCGAGTTGGTGCAGACATGGAACAGCAACAAAGAACTATTATTCAAACAATAACCTACAACTGAAATGACAGGAGCCACTTGGGCACTCATTTGTGCAGCATTATGGACAATTGGAATGTTGTATTTCGATTGGCGCAAAAAGAAGAATTAAACGCATTACATTCTCTTCGTCATCGGTGCATTTCGATTTGCCCGCACAGCACAATAACACATGAAGAAATCCGTCTGCTCGGCACTGTCCGAGCAGACGGATTCTATATGCGGGTTCTATAAATTCCACATTTTTTAAAATTAATCGTTAAGATGTGTGAGTCCCAATTTTTCAACGCCCTTGCCCTTATTTCGGCATTTTTCCATTTGTCAGTCAGTTATAATGCACCATATGATTCTCCGCTCGCCTTACTTCGTGCGGCGTCCTGTGGAACGCTATCGGAAGCCACTGGCCATCTTCACATCCTTCCGCACAGAATTCCACTCGAAATAAGAACAAAATCGCACGAAAACAATTTATAGAACCCACCAACTATTTCAACGGAAAACGGCTACGGCTACGCCTCCACACCTTTACACAGGCGGTCGAAATCGTAATCGACCTTAGTGAGAAACAAACCCTGGGCAGGCATGCTGACACCAGCTGCCGAGCGGTTTTTAGTCTCGACTATGCGACGCAGGCCGTCCAACGTCAGTTTACCGCGTCCCACATCAAGCAACGTACCGGTGACCGAGCGCACCATATTGCGTAAAAAACGGTTGCTTTTGATTGTGAATACCCATTCATCACCCACCTTATCCCAATGAGCCTCGTAGAGGTGGCAGATATTGGTTTTGACATCGGTATGCAATTTCGCAAAGCTTGTAAAATCTTCGTATGTCATCAACACCGCAGCGGCCTCATTCATTGCCTCGACATCGGGTTCGAAATAGATACGGCTGTACTGCCCCTGTCGGAAGGGCAGCCGCTTGTTGCTTACATGATACTGATAAGTGCGAGCAACGGCGTCGAAGCGGGCATGGGCACGGTCGGCAACCCTGAAAATATCGAAGATTGCAATGTCAGGGGGCAAGAAAGAGTTGA
This sequence comes from uncultured Bacteroidales bacterium, assembly GCA_937910265.1. Taxonomy (GTDB): domain Bacteria; phylum Bacteroidota; class Bacteroidia; order Bacteroidales; family P3; genus Colimorpha. Next base: position 3,807 of record CALEPD010000210.1, on the reverse strand, counting down.
GTTTGAATATCAGTTGCTCGGTATCGAGCGTTTCACCGGCATCGAAATGAGCATAGAAATCGCTGGCATGGACACCTGTATCAGTACGGCCACAGCCCAGAATAGCCACTTTGGTGCACAGAAGGGTCGAGATACCCTCTTCGATAGTTTGCTGAACGGTAGGATTGGCCGGTTGAGTTTGCCAACCGCAATAATTGGTGCCGAGATAGGCCAAATGAATAAAATATCGAGCCATACAAATTGCAAAGGTACGATTTTTTTTCAGTTTCACTTCCATAATCATCAAAATGTTCGTACCTTTGTATTTATAAATCAAGTATATAACAATTATAAATAAATAAATTACAAACAATTACACTATGGGTCGCGCATTTGAATACCGTAAAGCACGTAAAATGAAACGTTGGGGCAACATGGCCCGCACCTTCACCAAAATTGGAAAAGAAATCGAGATGGCAGTAAAGGCCGGAGGACCCGACCCGTCGAGCAACCTGAAACTACGTCTTCTGATGCAGAACGCCAAGAACGAAAGCATGCCGAAGGAGAATGTAGAAAGAGCCATCAAGCGTGCAACCAGCAAAGACACCTCCGACTACAAAGAAGTGGTATATGACGGCAAAGGCCCTCATGGCATTGCCATTGTTGTAGAAACCGCCACCGACAACCCCACCCGCACCGTTGCCAATGTACGCGCAGCGTTTGTACGCGGCAAAGGCGAACTTGGCACCATGGGTATGAACGACTTCCTTTTCGAAAGAAAATGCTCGTTCGTAGTAGCCTGGAAAGAGGGCATCGACCTTGAAGCCTTGGAGCTCGAACTTATCGACTGCGACATCGAAGAGATGTTCAGAGACGAAGACGAAATCATGATTTATGCCGACTTCAAGAACTACGGTCCTATTTCCAAATATCTTGAAGACAACGAACTTGAAATCAAATCGTTCAAATTCGAGCGCATTCCCCTCACCATGAGAGAGCTTACACCCGAGCAGCAAGAGGATGTAAACGGACTTATCGAACGCCTTGAGAACGATGACGATGTGGTGAACATCTTCCACAATATGGCGTAGGTAACCAATAGAAATCAGGCAATTGCACAATATTTTCAAAAAACATTTTGTCAATTGAAATAAAGTTCGTACTTTTGCACCCGATTTGAGGCAATCAAGTCCGCAAAAACACAAAGAACTGCCGCATTCGTCTAGTGGTCCAGGACATCTGCCTCTCACGCAGAAGATCGCCGGTTCGACTCCGGCATGCGGTACCAGAAGCGATAAAATCAACCGATTTTATCGCTTTTATTTTTTATAAAAATCCCCCATAGAGGAGGAGCTCCTACCAAGTCACATACCTTGCCTATCTATAACGATACAGGTGGCACACAAACATGTACCACCTGTATTTGTTCAGCCTGTTGCCGCATGTGGAAACAGACCTTCATTAATATATCCACTATTTGAAGGCGTTTTCGCTGAGGCCCGGACCTCCAATCTTCAATTGTTCCATGTAGCCAGGCACCTCACGACCCAAATATTTATCGACATAGAGTTTAGCGAGATACATACCCAGCATGAAACCGTGTCCACGCAAACCTGTCAGCAATCCCACCTCGGGGTCGACAATGTAGCGGGGTTCGGTATAACGTCCTGCCCATACGGCGAGGAACCCCACTTCGCGCAAGTTGGGAATCCAATCGGCAAAGACTTCCGATACAATTTCGAGAAACTCCTTGCTGTTGTACTTGATATTCTGTCGCGATTCGTATGCATCGAGGTCAGGGCTGGCGCATCCTATAATCTGTCCAGTGTGGGCAAACTGCTGTCCATACACAGCACTGAAGCCCTTGTAATGGCGTCGGTCGATAATCATATCGAGCGGAGCACCCTTAACGCCCATCATAGGCAGACGGCGTGTGATAAAAGCCTGGTGCTTGACAGGATAAAGTCCGATATCGAGATCGAGCTGGTCGATAAATTTCTCTGCCCCCCACCCCATTGCGTTGACGAAGTGGTCGCAGGTGTATTCGATATATGAGCCCTGTCCGTCGCGTGCCAGCGCCATGTATTTATCGCCGTCGCGCCATACATGCAGCAGCTCACAGTTTTCGTAGTAACGTGCCCCCTTCTGCACAGCAAGGCCACGCAGATAATCGATGACACGTCCTGGGGTTGCCTGCCAACAGTCGCGGGTAATCAGCGCATGGCTGTAGGTATCGCATTTCCCGTTCCACAGAGGCGAAATTTCGTCCTTAAACTGATTGCGGCCAATCATATAGGCATCGCTCCAAGCGCGCGAGGCATCGAGTGAGCGGTAGGTGGCCTCATCGTGCACCAGATTGACATAGCGAGTAGGTTCGAAATTGATATTGAACACACTTTGTATCTCCTTGAATATTTCGCGGTTGTGTGCGGCAATATCGGCAATGTCGGGATTGGAGAATGCAGGACGGCCGCCACCGATGTTGCGCCACGATGCGCCATGGCTGTAGTTGATCATCACGGGGTTGCATGCAGCCTCGGCGAAATAGCGCAACAGGGCGCTACCGGCGATGCCGCCACCGGCTATAAGCACAGGAACATGTTCACGTTTAACGTGGTCGCTCTTGGTATAAACAAACACCTCGCGGGTTTGGCTGTTGTAGAGGTCGCCCAAAGTAACCTGGTTGGAGAGTGGCGCACGCGGTGTGGCGTCGCCAGTCAATTCAATGCCACGGGTACGCAACGCCTGACGTGCGCGCAGAATGCATCGTTTGCCACGACAGGGCCCCATACCCAAACGGGTGATATGCTTCAGTTCGTCGACTGATATGGTGGTACGGTTGCCCACAGCCGCCAGCACCTCGTCAAGACTTATATCCTCACAATGGCACACATAAGCCTGAGCCTCCTGCTTCTCGTCAGCATCGGGTTGAACTAAGTCAAGCGGTTGGGGATAATCCGACTTCCTGACAAAGCCCTTGATATCGGTCATGGCCTCGGGAGCGCCATCCGGCAACACTTTTACGCGGGCCACATTGGTCTTGTTGCTTTTCTTGGTCACCTTTTCAATCACACCCTCTCCTATTCTGGCACCGTTGTTGTCGACCAAATAGACCTCTGCACCCTCATCCAGCTCGTATTCGACGGGGAGGAAACAAACAGATTTCTGCACATCGTAGCCGAAAATTGCCAAACCCGGACATCCTGACACACAGAGCATACAACCGATACACTTGTTGTAGTCGATTGTCGGGGTGCTGCTGGTGGTAGGCTTGCTGATGGCACCTTGCGGACAGGCGAAAGTACAGGGATTGCAAGCAAAACCATACAGACAGTCGGCCTGCACAAAAGGTTTCATCACCATGCGCTCGGGGGTGGGGAGATTGGGCTTTTCGAGCACCCGTACAGGATGCTGCTGAGAGTCGATATACTGACGCGAGATATCGAGATACTCGTTGTAGTCGTAACGCATACCGAGTGCCTGGGCCACTTCGTAAGCCACCTGTCGGCCACGCAGCACAGCGCTGGTGCCCTCGCCTATACGGATGGCGTCGCCGGCTCCGTAAACATTGTGGCCAAACACCTCGCGGCCTTTTGTAAGCAACTGATTGTCGGGGATGAGTCCCGTACAGATATTGATGATGTCGATGTCGTCGATAACCTGCTCGGTTCCCGGCACCGGCTTGAAGTTTTCGCACCGTGCAATCACCGCGCCTCGCACACCGCTATGGTCGTCGTTGGGAATGGCTCTGACAAGAATGTAACCCGTCATGATTGGGATGCCGAGTCGGCGCACACGATTGGCCTGCACAGGGAAACCACCCTCACG
>CALEPD010000209.1 GCA_937910265.1 uncultured Bacteroidales bacterium | reverse complement strand
GGTCGGCATAAAGAGTCATGGACAATGTTCGGGGTATGGGGGTTGCTGTCATGACCAATATGTGTGGGGTCAGCACATTCTTGTCCCACAGTTTGGCACGTTGCTGCACACCGAATCGATGTTGCTCATCGATTACAACGAGTCCCAGTTTATGGAAAACAACATCGTCCTCGATGAGTGCATGGGTGCCGATGAGAATGTCGATTTCGCCTGCTTGCAACTGTGCTTTCAGTTGTTTTTTGCGGGAGGCTTTCATCGAACCGGTAAGCAGTTGGACTGAGATGTTTAATTTATCGCCCAGAAATTTGGTTATGGTGTTGAAATGCTGAGTTGCCAATATTTCGGTGGGAGCCATCATACAAGTCTGACAGCCATTGTCGATGGCGATAAGCATTGAGAGGAGTGCCACAAGGGTTTTACCACTTCCCACATCGCCTTGAAGCAGGCGGTTCATCTGCCTTCCGGACCGCATATCGTTGCGTATTTCCTTGACCACACGCTTTTGTGCGTCTGTGAGTTCGAAGGGGAGGCATTGGTTATAGAAGGTATTGAATGATTCGCCCACGACAGAGAACACCTGTCCTTGGGAATGACGTGAGCGAGCGTAACGGGCATACTGGTAATCGAGCTGAAGCCAAAAAAGTTCCTCGAATTTCATTCGATGGGTGGCCTGCGAGAGCCGTTCTGGATTGAGAGGAAAATGCATATTGTTCAACGCCATCTCGCGCCCCATCAGATTGTATTTGGAACGGATAAAATCGGGCAATGTTTCGGGTATCTGGTTGCGCAATTGCACAAGCAATACACTGACAAGCCGTGAAATACCTTTGGGATTCAACCCTTTGGATTTCAACTTTTCGGTTGTGCTATAGACTGGAAGGTAGCGGTGGTTGTGCGCATCCTCGGTATAGACATAAGGCTCCAAATCGGGATGTGCCATCTGTAATTGGTCGCCATAGGTGGTGATTTTGCCCATCAAGAGATAGACTTGATTGGGTTTGATCGTATCTTTTATCCATTTCACTCCTTGAAACCAAACCAAATCGACGACGCCGGTACCGTCGGTAAAGGATGCGTTCAACCGTTCGGAATATTTGGATGTGGCTGTGACTTTGATGTCGTAGATACGGCCACGAAGCACCACGTAGGGTGCGTTTGGGTCGACGGAATCGATGGTTGCCACATGGGACCGGTCGATATATCGAAAAGGGAGGTAGTTTATGAGGTCGCCGAAAGTGGCAACAGACAATTCGGACTCGAGCAACTTGGCCCGTGCCGGTCCCACTCCTTTGAGATACGATATTTCAGTGTTTAGATCAGCCAATATTGCGAATTATGTGTTGTTTTCATGAAGCAAGCGTTCTCGTTCGAGTGTACTGCTGACATCGACCATAGAGGGATCGGCGAACAGCAGAATTGTTTCAATCGAATTGTCAAGCTGGTGGTTGACCGCAGCCACCACTTGTTCGTATTCCATATCGCGTGCATTTCTCACTCCCCGCAGTATGTATTGCGCACCTTCGCGATGACAACAGTCGACCGTCATGTCGGAAAAGCTGACGACACTGACTTTGGGTTCGCCACTGAAGCATTGCATGATGCGCTGCATACGCTGGTGGACCGAAAACATGTACTGTTTGTCGCTGTTGACACCGACAGCCACCACAACTTTGTCGAAGAGAGGCAGCACCCTTTTCACCAGATTTTCATGACCGACTGTGAAGGGGTCGAAAGAGCCAGGAAAAAGAACGATTTTCATAGACTGATTTATTTTCTGCGACGTCGCATACGGTCGCCCTCGTCGCTGCCAAACACCCACATCAGGCGCACCGATACAGACTGGTTGTAGCAGTTGTGTTTTTCGGTGGTTATGCGATTGCTGATGTCGTGGTAGCCGGTAAACTCCCAGTTGTATTTTATGGGGACAATGGATGTCTGGTAACGGAGGCTCATGAGGAGGGATTTCCAAACCACGAATTTGAATTCGAAGTGGATGCTGATGTCGTTGCGCAAGAAATCCATGTTTGATGTATCGGGAGTGAAGTAGTTGGGGTTGTATTTGATCTCACCGGTAGGTTGGCCGACCAGACGTCCGTAGGAGAGGCCACCTCCGACATACATGCCGCCGAGAAGGTCGTGATAATAGACAGAGACGGGGATATCGACATAGTTGAGGGTCATATCGAGGTTGTGGGGATTACCGGTCCTGTTGAAGGCGCCACGCTGGGCGAAATTGGTTTCGACGCCCAAGACTACTGTGCCTCTGCGATTCAGTTCCATGGAAGTACCAACGCCTCCGTTGAAACCGAAATGGCTGAATCCTTTCAACTCATCACCTTCTATCTGGGATACGATGCCACCGGAGGAAATATAAGCTTTGATGGATTGAGCATGTAGGGAGATACTAAACCCGATTATAAGAATAAACAGCAATAATAGTGTTTTTTTCATGTGTGCTAATAATTCTTACCTAAAAACGAGAGACGTAGTAAATAAATTGTACGCTATATTCAAAGGGTATAAAATAAAAAAGGGTAAGCTACTTATATCGCACC
>CALEPD010000208.1 GCA_937910265.1 uncultured Bacteroidales bacterium | reverse complement strand
GTAATATTTGGCTGATTTGGATTTGTCTATTTTGTGCAGTATGTTGCATACTTCCGGTAATGTGGAGTCGAAATTGAACTTGACTTTTGCATTGGCGTCGAGTTTGAGGGTTCTGAGGTCAAGGTAAAGGTCGCAGATGGGTGTGGTTGTTGCGAGTACTTTCCCGTCAGATGACATGATGTCGCCTCTGCGAGCAGGTATGGGTTGGGTGGAGGTTTCTCTGTCTTCGGCTATCTCTCTCCATTTAGGACCATCCACCACTTGTATTTTGTAGATACAAATGATAATCCCAACCGTCATGAACAGTGCGGTTAGAATAAAGAAAACAACCATCGAGGTTGTGATGTTGTGTTTGTTGTTGTTTTCCATTTGTAATCAGTCTTTTATTAGTACGTGAGGAGGTCCTGCGATAATCCCGACGCCGATGGTGTCCAACATGGATGCAACTTCACTTATTTTGGTTAATTCCTGGTATTTTTGTTGGTTCTGGATATGGAGTTCCCTTAAAAATACAATTTGCTCCTCTTTGTTAATTTTGTCTTTTGAAAGGCCTTCAAGTGTGTATCGTAGGCTGATGGACAGTGTTAGAAGGAGGCACACATAAGCGATGAAAGGAATTAGGCGAAGTGTTGATTTGTTTGTCAGAAACTCCCCGCCAAGGATGAATGCAAGCATCTTGTCAATCCGTGTCTTGGGCGCAGTTTTGCTGTGCTTCTGTGCGCCAGGATTCGAGTTGATGCCCGTGCTTTGATGTGAGGTATTGTGGTTGTTCTCTGTCATCATTGTTCTGTTTTTCTTTCTGCCACGCGTAACTTGGCACTGCGTGAGCGGTTGTTTGCTGTTAATTCCTCGGCCGACGGGGTAATGGCTTTGCGGGATACAGGTGTGAATGGTGTGAGCGGGTTGCCGAAAAAGTCTTTTTCGATTACCCCTTCGAAGTTTCCGCTACGCATCCAGTTCTTTACCAATCGGTCCTCGAGCGAGTGGTAGGATATCACAACCAGGCGTCCGCCGGGCTTTAAAACCTCTGCAGTCTGTTCCAGCATGGTTCTCAAGGCTTCCATCTCTCCGTTCACTTCTATGCGGAATGCTTGGAACACCATTGCCAGGAATTTGTTCTCCTTATTGCGGGGCAAGTGGCGCTGTATCGACTCTTTGAGGTCGAATGTGGTATCGATGGCGCGCGACGATCTGGCTTGGCATATGGCTCTGGCTATCTGTTTCGAGTTGGGTAGTTCACGGTAGAGAAAGAGTATTTTAGCAAGCTCGTTCTCGTCATACTCGTTGACAAGCGTATGGGCCGAAAACTCTTGGCGACGGTCCATGCGGAGGTCTAATCGTGCATCAAAGCGCGACGAGAAGCCACGTTCGGCGACGTCAAACTGATGTGATGATACCCCCAGGTCGGCTAATATTCCGTCAGCGGTGCGGGCTCCGTGTACCCGTAAAAAGTTCTTCAGGTATTTGAAGTTCTCGTGTATGAGTGTAAAACGGGGGTCGTCGATGGCGTTGGCGATGGCGTCTTCATCTTGGTCGAATGCCAAAAGCCGACCGTCCTCACCTAAATGCCCGATAATGGCGCGTGAATGTCCGCCACCTCCAAAGGTGAGGTCGACATACGTGCCATTAGGCTGGATGTTCAGTCCTTCAATACTTTCATTCAGTAGTACGGGCAAGTGATAACTCATCGATTCCTCCTAAACGTTTGTTCACGAGCGATGCAAAATCATCTTTTGTATTGCTCATGTTATCGTAGGCGCCACGTTCCCAGATTTCGATGTACTTGCCAGTTGATTGTAGCACGATTTCCTTTGCTTTCCCTATTTTAGATTTCTGTTCGGCAGGAATCAGAAGGCGGTCGTTTGTGTCCAACTCTATCATGTTGGCCTCTGTTAGTCTGCGTAGGATCATGCGGTCTTCGGAGTTGTAGGGATTCAACAATTTTTGGAGTTGTTCAACCTCAGCTTGAAAGCTTGCGTAAGTCCATAATTCAAGACATTCGGCATCGATACTCTTGCGTACAACAAAACGGTTGTCGTCCGATTGCAGCTGTCGTTTTAGCGCAATCGGAAACTTGAAACGCCCGTTTCCATCGACTTTACAGTATTCAGTACCAAGTAGTAACGCCATTTTTACTAATTAATTTTCAAGTTGTAAAGATAGGAATATTTTCCAAAATAAACCATAAAATTCCATAAATTGTTGAAAAAATCCCACAGGACCCATTCTGTGCTGTTAAACGTGGCGTTTTTAAAAAAGTTTCATTGCCTGTATTTTTGTTTTTATTTCAATGTATTTCAGTTGAATATGATTTGTGCATACGCAAATTCATGAATGTGGGATTTTTTGGAACATTTTAGCTGGCTGTTGATATCTTTTTGACAGGCCACAGTTCTCATGAGCGAATTCGATTGGTGCGAACGTTGATGTCGGAAAGGAAAAAAACGACCAAGACGTTGTACGAAATGACTTGAGTGAGGGTGATTCTAATGTGTGGCAACCAACTTTTTTTCATCTGTTATGATTAGTGGAAGGTGTGTAAAAGTGGTTGAAAAAGAGAACTGAAGACGAGTGAAAAATGAACGCGGGATTTGTTGAATGTGCTAGGATGTCAGACTTTTACGAAATGTGTCGCATAATTCAACATTTTTGAGTATCTTTGCAATGCGAAAAATTAATAATGTAATAATAAAAAAAGCAAATTTTATGAAAAAAAGATTAGGCGCATTAGCGTTAAGTTTTATGATGATTTTCTCAGGTGTGGCCCGTGCCGATGAAGGTATGTGGTTGCTTTCGTTGATCGGCAAGAACTATGCCGATATGCAGAAAGCTGGTTTCAAGCTTACCCCTGAGGATATTTATAGTATCAATCAAAGCTGTATCAAGGATGCTATCGTTGGTTTGGGTAATGAAGGCAGTCCGTTCTGGCATTTCTGCACCGGTGAAATCATTTCCGACCAAGGTCTTATTTCCACCAACCACCATTGTGGATACGGTCAGATTCAAGCTCACTCTACTGTAGAGCACGACTATCTGCGCGATGGCTTTTGGGCATATTCCAAAGATCAGGAATTACCCAATCAAGGTCTGACTGCTTCTATTTTGATTAGAATGGAGGATGTTACGGAGAAAATTCTCGAGGCAGTTTCTGATGAAATGAGCGAGGACGATCGCGAAAAGGTTGTTGGCCGCATCTCGAAGGAAATTGCAGCTAAGGCTGTTGAAGGCACCATCTACAATGCTCAGGTAAAACCAATGTTTAATGGTAACCAATATTTCCTTTTCGTTCACATTATTTATAATGACGTTCGCTTGGTAGGA
>CALEPD010000207.1 GCA_937910265.1 uncultured Bacteroidales bacterium | reverse complement strand
CAATTCCAGCCATTCGATGCTTTCTGCATCGAGGTGGTTGGTGGGCTCGTCCAATAAAAGGATGTCTGGTTCTTGGAGCAGGAGACGGCACAGTGCCACACGGCGGCGCTCACCTCCTGACAGATTGGCCACAAGTTGGTCTTCGTCAGGACAACGGAGTGCGTCCATGGCTCTGTCCAAACGGCTGTCAAGAGTCCATGCGTCATGTTGTTCGAGGAGTTCGGTTAATTCGCCTTGACGTTCGCATAATTTGTCGAAATCTGCATCGGGGTCGGCAAATTTATTGTTAATGTCTTCATACTCTTTGAGCATGTCGACAATGTCCTGAACGGCTTCCTGCACTACCTCTTTCACCGTCTTCGAGTCGTCGAGTTTGGGTTCCTGTTCAAGATATCCCACACTGTATCCCGGTGAAAATACCACTTCGCCTTGGTAATCTTTATCTACACCGGCAATGATTTTGAGAAGGGAACTTTTTCCCGAACCGTTCAGGCCGATGATGCCGATTTTGGCTCCATAGAAAAACGAGAGGTAGATGTCTTTAAGTATTTGACGTGACGGGGGAATGAGTTTGCCCACGCCAACCATTGAGAATATAATCTTTTTGTCGTCAGCCATTGTATTGTAATTATTAGGTTACAGTAATATGATTCAGCATGTATAGACTTTTCCCGCTGCCGATATTTACTCATGGAAACGGATGTCTTTTACATTCAATTGGATTTCGGTTTTGCCGTTCCAGTAGTTTTCTTCTAATGTATAGCAAATGTCGAAACTGTTTCCGTTGCGTTTTATTTTTTCGAAGCAGCACCCAAGTTGAAAGCCGATGGCGGAGTAGATTTCGGATCGGGCTTCAAGTTGTGTGGCGGCAAACTTGAGATGTTTCCCGCCCACCACGCGGGCGTGTCCTGTATCGACCAGTCTTCGGGAAACGAAAACCGGAGTTGTGTTGCCGGGCCCGAAGGGCGCAAATTGTTTTAATATACGCAAAAACTTTGGTGTAATGTGTTCGGAGAAAACCAGCGGAGAGTCGATCTCAATTTCGGGAACCATCTCTTCGGTCTTCAGTTCGGCATTGACGATACTTTGGAATCTCTCGGTAAAGAGTTCAAGATTCTCGAGTTTGAGCGATACTCCTGCGGCGCATTTGTGCCCTCCGAAATGTTCCAATAAATCCGAGCATTGTTCAAGGGCTGCGTGGATGTCGAATTCTTTTATACTTCGGGCAGACCCTGTGATAATATCATCGGATGACTGGGTGAGAATGATAGTGGGTTTGTAGTATGCTTCTACAAGCCGTGAGGCAACAATGCCCACAACGCCTCTGTGCCACGATGGGTTGTACAGTATAATCGCTTTTTGGTCGCGCATGTTCGCGTCGCTGTCGAGTTGCGATTTGGCTGTATCGGTTGCAACGGAGTCGAGATCCTTTCTTTTGGAATTGTATTCATCAATTTCCTTGGCCAATAACTCTGCATCCGTTGTATTGTCGGCAATCAGTAGCTTTACAGAATCGAAGGCGCTGCGAATACGGCCGGCCGCATTGATACGAGGGCCGACAGAGAAAACCAAATCGCTGATAGTGATTTTTTTGCAGAAGTAGTTGTTGTCTTCGGCATCTGTATCGTTTCTCGAGGTTTCGCGTTTTTCGATATGACTGAATTTCAGAATCGCTTCGATTCCCGGACGCGGCTTCCGGTTGAGCACCTTGAGTCCAAAGGCTGCCAACACCCTGTTTTCGCCAGTAATTGGGACAATGTCGGATGCGATGCTGATGGCCACTAAATCGAGATATTGCAACAGTTCACGCTTTAGGGTATCTTGGCGTTGTTGCAATGCAGGGGATAGGGGTGCTGTGTTGTCGCATAGGCGTACCCCCTGTTTTTTCTCGAGTAGTGCTTCGATAATCTTGAATCCCAATCCGCAACCTGACAGGTCTTTATACGGATAAGGGCAGTCGGACCGTTTCGGGTCGAGTACTGCTACCGCTCGGGGAATGTCGTCGCCGGGCAAGTGGTGGTCGGCGATAATGAAATCGATGCCTTTTTTATTGGCGTACTCAATTTGTTCGATAGCCTTGATACCACAGTCAAGGGCAATTACTAATTTTACTTCTGTTTCAGCGGCATAGTCGATGCCCTGAAATGAGATACCGTACCCTTCGCTTTCGCGGTCGGGCACATAGAAATCCAAGTTGTTATAAAAAGAATGCAAATAAGAATAAACCAAAGCAACTGCGGATGTGCCATCGACATCGTAATCACCGTATACCAATATACGCTCTTTATGTCGGATAGCGTCGTTTATCCTTACCACAGCACGGTCCATGTCTTTCATGATAAATGGATCGTGCAATTGATCTAACGAGGGGCGGAAAAAAAGTCGGGCCTCCTCAAAAGTGGTAATACCACGTTCAACCAAAAGGGTGGCAATTATTTTATCTACACCCAAATCTTTTGCAAGTCTTTCAACAATCTCTATTTCATAATCTTCTCTTATTATCCAACGTTTATCTTTCATCATTTTCTGTTGGTAAAAATACAAATTTTATCGCCAATATCAAAATTATTTTTCAATATTTTTCACAATTGTAAATTGAAACGGTTGCAAGATGTTCAAATGCAGTATACTGCACGAGGTGTTTGGCTGTTGAGCCCGTGATGAAAAAAAAGATGGCACCAGCGTAAGTGGTGCCATCGTGTATTATAGAAATATAGAACTTTTGGATTAATCCTCGTCCTTGCTTTCTTCTTCGTAAGCTTTGAGCAGTGCCTGTTGAACATCGGTGGGAACCTGTTGGTATTCGGCATAGCTCATTGAGAATGTACCGCGACCGCTGGTGAGTGAGCTCAAAGCGGTGCAGTAACGGTTCATTTCGGCCAAAGGAGCTTTGGCGCGCAAAACGGTGTATTTGCCTTCAGCATCCATACCCATAACGATAGCGCGACGGCCTTGGAGGTCGGTCATGACACCACCCATGGATTCGGTGGGAACGGTAACGGCTACATCATAGATGGGTTCCATAATCTTAGGACCTGCGGTGCGGAATGCCTCGCGGAATGCGGTACGACCGGCAATTTTGAAAGCGGTTTCGTTAGAGTCAACCGGGTGCATTTTACCGTCATAGATGTTGACAACGATGTCGCGGGCGTAAGAACCGGTGAGAGGACCTTGCTCCATTTTCTCCATGATACCTTTTAAGATAGCAGGCATGAAGCGGGCGTCGATAGAACCACCGACGATACAGTTGTTGAAGATCAACTTTCCACCCCAGTCGAGTTCGTATGTCTGGGTATCGCGGATAGGATATTTGGTTTGGT
>CALEPD010000206.1 GCA_937910265.1 uncultured Bacteroidales bacterium | reverse complement strand
GGCGTTTGCCCAACCCATCATACCCGGGCACAATGGCATCAGCCAGGCGGGCAGCAAATACGTAAGTGTCTATCTGGACAACTCTTTCAGCATGGAAGGCGTTACTCCGCAAGGCAGCAAGCTGGAACTTGCCAAGCGCAAGGCACACGAGATAGCGGCGGCCTACAGTGCCACCGACCGCTTCCAACTCATCACCAACGATGCACGCGGCCATGAGCACCGCCACCTGACCAAGGATGAGATTCAGTATGCCATCGACGAGATAGATTATTCGCCCGTCTCCTCCAATCTTGCCCAAACAGCCAGGAAGCAATACGACTTTTTGCAGTCAACCCATTGCAGCAATCTGTATGCCTACCAGATATCCGATTTCCAGCAAACCAGCACCTCCATTCCCGATTATCCCCGCGATACCAACATCTCCCCCATACTGGTTCCCCTGGCTGGTTTGTCGGTCAACAATGTGTTTGTCGATTCGCTGGCGTTCCGTGCTCCGGCTTTCTTTGCCAACAACACCGTAACGGTCGATGTGCATATCCGCAACAACAGTGATTCTCCGGTTGAGGATGTCCCGCTCAAACTGTTTGTCAACGACCGTCAAAGGGCCATCGCCTCCGTTTCCATGCAGGCCGGCGAGCAGTTGGTGCAATCACTGACTTTCCCCATCGGAGACGACCGGATACTCAATGGGTATGTCGAACTGATGGATTACCCCATTGTTTTTGACGACAAATTTTTCTTCTCCATCAATGTCAATACCGCATTGTCGGTGCTCTGCATCAATGGCGACAGCGAGAACGAGGCCTTGCGGCGTCTTTTCGACAACGATTCGGCTGTTTCCTACACCACGCTGCCCGAACGCAACATTGATTTTTCGTCGTTTGCGGGCAACAATCTGATTGTGCTCAACGAACTTCGTGACATACCGTCGGGTGTGGCCGATGCCCTCCGTGACTATGTCGACCAAGGCGGCAACCTTCTTGTGGTTCCATCAAAGGAATCCAACCTCGATGCCTACAACCATTTCTTGTTGTCGCTCAAGGCACCCACACTCCAGACATTTGAGCGGCAAAAGCGGCAGCTCACAAAAATCAATAACAACAACCAATTGTATGCCGGCGTGTTCAGTGGCACTCCGTCCGATATCGACATGCCCACGCTCAACGGCTACTACAAACTCAACATAACATCCAGCACAGTATACACGCCTGTCATCTACAGTGATAACGGAATATCGTATATTGGCTCAACCGCATTCGGGAAAGGCAATGTATATCTTGTCTCCACGCCGTTGAGCACCGAGTACACCGACTTTGTGCAGCAGCCCATGTTTGTCCCCACATTCTACAACATGGCACTCCATGGCGCCCGATTGGGATGCCCCTATTATACCTTTGGGGCCAACAACAATATCGAGCTTCCCCGTTTAAGTCTCGATGCCAATACCCAGCCCACCGTCAAGCAGGTGGGAGGCGATTTCGAGGCCGCAGCCGAAATCAGGCATACAGGTTCGCAACCCACGCTCAAATTGCCCGCCCAACTGGTGCAGGCCGGCAACTATCTGGTGGGCGACGATGCGCTGTCGTTCAATTACAGCCGCAGCGAATCCTTCCTCGAGTTTTACAATTCAAAGCAATTGCACCAGCAATTGTCTGAAAACCGATATACCAATTTCAAGGTCATACAAAATGCAAGCAATCCGATAGTGAACCAAATACAGCAGCTTCACGAAGGAGTGCCCTTGTGGCGCTACTGCATCGTATTGGTATTGTTGTTTGTCTTGGTTGAAACATTGTTGCTCAGAATAACAAAATAATCGTTCATGCTGCAAATCGAAAACATAAATAAGCACTATGCCGACCACAAGGTGTTGGACAATGTGTCGCTCAAGGTGGGTCGGGGACGCATCATGGGATTACTTGGCCCCAACGGAGCCGGCAAAACCACGCTTATCCGAATCATTAACCATATTGTCAAATCCGATAGCGGCAGTCTGTTGTTCAAGGGTGCACCCATGACGCGCAACGATGTCTATAAAATTGGCTACATGCCCGAGGAGCGCGGGCTCTACAAGCAGATGGGAGTGGAAGAGCAGGTGTTGTATCTGGCTCAACTCAAGGGTCTTTCC
>CALEPD010000205.1 GCA_937910265.1 uncultured Bacteroidales bacterium | reverse complement strand
GATCCCTTATACCCTTTCGGATATGGACTGAGCTACACAGAATACAGCCTGCGCAGCCTTAGCTATGACAGTGCCTCCCATATTGTGAGCGGAGTGATAGAAAACAAGGGAAACCAGCGCTGCAACATCACAGCCCCGGCAATCATACAGGTTTACCTCACCCATTTCGACTCCAGCGGATACGAACAGAAAAGGCTGATAGGAACCACACGTATCAGCACCGACAAAGAGAGTGCATTCTCGATTCAGATAGACCCTTTCTGGATGAGACGTTTCGACACAAAGAGCCAACGCATGAAACCCTTATCCAATACATCGGAATACAAAATAGCCGTAGGCTTGAACAGCAACGACATAGTTATCATAGACAATAGACGCTAATACACAAACCCATATAAGACGCCATGAAACAGACCTTACTTTTTGCAATATCAAGCATGCTCTTCGCTTCTATCAACCTGCATGCACAGAGCGACCAACAACCCGAGACCGACCCAATTATTGTGCAACGGATTGACGAATGGCAAGACCTTAAATTCGGATTTATGGTACATTGGGGTATGTATGCCCAATGGGGCGTGGTAGAATCGTGGAGCATCTGCAACGAGCCATGGATTGACCGTAAGGGTGAGCCCTACGTGGACTATGTGCAGCGCTACCGCAAACTAAACGAGACATTCGACCCCAAACATTTCGATGCCGGAGCATGGGCAAAAGCCGCCTCGGACGCCGGCATGAAATATTTTGTGTTCACCACAAAACACCACGACGGATTCTGCATGTTTGACAGCAAGGAAACCTCCTATTCGGTCAGCGACCCAAGTTGTCCGTACAGCCGAAACAGCGAGAATGACATCACGCGCTCGTTGGTTGACGCTTTCAGAAAACAAGAGATGTGGATAGGTCTCTATTTCTCGAAAGCCGACTGGCACCACGACGATTACTGGGCACACGAATGGGCAACACCCGACCGCAATGTAAACTACGACCCTGCCCTGCACCCCGAACGTTGGAAACGATTCTGCGATTTCACCTACAATCAAATAGAGGAATTGACCCACAACTACGGAGACATAGACATACTGTGGCTTGACGGTGGCTGGATTCGCCCTGAATGGAGTGTGAACGACGAGGTGCGTCCATGGCTTGGCTGCCAAGGATGGATTCAAGATATAGACATGAAACGCATTGCGACAATGGCGCGGAGCGCCAACAAAGACCTGATTATTGTTGACCGCACTGTAGGTGGGAAATATGAAAACTACAGAACTCCTGAGCAACAGATACCCGACACAAAACTTGATTACCCGTGGGAAACCTGCATGACAATGGGCAACAGTTGGTCGTATGTGGAAAATGACAATTACAAAAGCACGCGTGAACTGATTCACAAATTGGTAGATGTTGTAGCCAAAGGTGGCAACTTCTTGCTGAATGTGGGTCCAGATGAAGAAGGAAGATTGCCTGAGACAGCCCTGCAACGCATGAAAGAAATAGGAGTATGGATGCGTGAAAACGGAGAAGCCATATATGGCACACGTCCTCTTCAACCATACATAGACGGAAACAAGAGATACACCCAAAGCAAAGACGGCAAACGGAAGTACGAAATCACCCTGCAAGACGAAGGCACGTATGCCACAGTACGCAGAATAGACTAATAGGGCAACGCTACCAATTCAAGTTCACCACAATTCGACAGCAACCAACTTCCGGGCGGCTACGCTATCGATAACAGAGTTGACTGAACCGTCCAGGTGCGAAATATTCTTTGGCAAGACTTTGAATATCGTCGGCTGTAACCGAGAGAATATCCTGATTCATTTCCTCAAGCGAGTCAACCCTGCCGAACAACATACAAGCCTTGCCGACACTCTGCATTTCGTTGAGAGCGACATCGTTGGCGATGGCCATCTGACCAATCATCTGCTGTTGTGCGGCATGCAGGCAAGCATCGGACATTGGAGCAGAAGCCATTTTATTAAGCTCATTCATAATTAAATCGATTGCCCTGTCCTGAGAATCGTGATCCAATCCGGCGTAAATATAGAATATTCCGGTATCGCTCATCGGAACATACTGCGACTCGATGGTATAGCAAAATCCATATTTCTCACGGACTGCCACATTCAATCTCGAATTCATTGCCGGACCACCGAGAATGTTATTCATCAAGGTGAATGCCACCTTCTTTTCTTCGTAAGCAGAGGGAGCAAGACATCCTATCAAGGCATGTAACTGATGGGTGTGGCGGTTGATGGTTGTAGTGAAAGTGCAAACATCGGACACCGGTGTACGATGATGGGAAGAGTCGCCTTTGGGGTATGGACCAAAATACTTTTCGCAAAGCCGCACCACTTTTTCGAAATCGACATTGCCCACAACGCTAATCACCATTTTATCGGTGGTGTAGTTGCGATGCATAAATTCGCTCACAAATTCGGAAGAGAATCTTTTCACATTTCGCTTTGTACCCAATATGTTGTGAGACAGTGGGTGACCTTTGAAGAGCATTTCCTCGAACTCGTCGTATATCAAATCGGCTGGAGCATCACGATAGCCATTTATCTCCTCAATAACCACATCCTTTTCCTTTTCGATCTCCTTGGCAGGGAAAGTTGAATGAAACAAAACGTCGGAAAAAAGTTCAAGACACCGCTCCAGATGCTGGGTTAACGAAGATGCGTATATACAAGTCTCCTCCTTGGTGGTGAAGGCATTCAACTCCCCTCCTACCCCGTCGATACGGTTGAGAATATGGTAAGCCCTACGGTGTTCGGTACCTTTGAAGATAGAATGCTCGATGAAGTGTGCCACACCTTCCTCCGCGCCCACCTCGTCGCGAGAACCCACATTGATATAAACAGCCGAATGGGTTACAGCCGAATGATTGCGTCGGAAAACAATACGAAGGCCATTAGCTAAAGTATGATATTGATACATATTGCCACATTATAAATGATTTACCCAATGCCCTGACTGTCGTCGAGGCATGGCCGTGAGAAGATTGAATAAAACATCGCAAAGAACACAACTCCAGCCAAGGTCTGCAGGGTATCCTCACTAAGACAGGATACCAGAAAGATAGTTGAAAAAGAGACAAACAATAGCGATTTTGCACATGGGGAGGTACGCCACGCCCTTACAAAAAAGAATATAATGAGGAGCGTCCCCACGATGCCAAATGTTACCAACAGCGAGAGATACTGACTATGCGGATATTTTTCGTAGCCGAACAATGGCGAGCCACGCTGTTTCATAGTAGCCTGGGTGGCCTCGACAACATCGCCTGTGCCCACACCCAACAAGAGATGGGAGGCACTGGTGGCAAGTGCGTTGCGCCACAGTTCGAAACGCTGCAACATTGAGAAATTGCGCACGCTGTTGTAGTGGCGGAAATTCTCGTATTCGAATAGTAAAGTATAAACCATTTTACGGGGACTACCCTGGTGCAGATAAACGGGATTGCCCACACCACGCTCGATGGCAGCTATATCCGATTCGGAAAGGAGCGACACGCCCACACTGTCCTTTGTCAATCCATTGGCATTGAGATAACGAATCAAAGCGGGATAGACGGTATAGCCCACAGGGGTAATGGAGTCGAGGTGAACAGCACTGTGTTTGGGCCATTCGGCACGCAATTCCTCCTCGCACACATAGTCGTTGACATAGTTACCATTCTCGACAAATCCGTCACGGGCATGGGAATAAGGATTGCCATTAACCGTGCATGTTTTGAGCGGCTGGGTTGCCAACGGAGACATATTGTAGTAATCGTAAACCAATTTGCCGAAGCAACCCGACAGCGACAACGTAAGCAGCAAAAGCACCGATACCACAAGTGTACGCGACAGAGGTGCGAGTCTTTTCCATGAAAGGAACAGCAGCGCAACCGTCACGCACACCAAAATGATGAACGATGTGTAGGACTGGATAAGCATGAGAAACACAAGAAGCCACAATATAGCAAGCACGACAAGCAAACGCACCGCCCTCGTAGCTCTGGTTGCAACAAAAAGCAACAGAACTATAGAAAGACAGACATTCAAGCCAAAGCGGATGTGCGAAATGTAGGGCACAATTTCGCGGTAAGGCAAATCGGGAATGGTGAGGTAACGTCCCAATCCGATGAAAGAGACCACCAAAACGGTAAAAACATAAACACCCAATACAGAAGAACGTTCGTTGCGTGAAAGTGCCGGCGAAGTGAGCATGACCACAGGGATGACCAGGAGCGGCAATTTGCGACGCAAGTCGTCGAATCCCTCCGCCCAATTGTCTCCAACAAAGATCCAAATCAGATGTACAGCCATCAGCACCAGGATGGCATGCAAAAAGGTATTGTTGCAGAATCCGGAAACTTTTCCCTTCCAATTCCATTCGGCAATCCAGTTGACGAGCAACAGCACCCACACCAGGTTCATCAAGAACACTGAAGTGGTCATAGCTACTGCCAAGAGAGCAAGCAGAAACAGATAAACAGAGCGGTGAATACGCTGTCGCATCGACCTGAAGATTATTTGGAAAGAATCTTATTGTAACGGTCCTTATCGTTGAGCAAATTGACAGCCTCCTTTACTTCAGGATCGCTGTCAAGCATACCTTCCATCATGCCCTTCTGGTAGTAGTAACGGAGCAAGATTTCGCTTTTCAGCATCTCGCTTATCTCATCACGGTATTTGGTCAAATCCGACTTCTTGTCGTGTTTGAGTTTTTCCTGCAATGCGTCGATATCGGCCCCCACAGCATCGAGGTATTGTTCTTCCTCGGCCACCTTACGCATGTCGGCCAATATTTTCTCGGTAGCGGAGGAATAGCTGTAATCCTTATCGGAAAGATAGTTGACAAAGTCGTTGTAGATTTCGTCAGTTATCTCGAACTCGGAGGGAGCGGGAATGGTTTTGTGCTTTTCGGCAAATTGAGTGGCATAGTTGAAAACATGGAATTTCTGCATCAATGATACCGCAACATTAGACATGTATTCCACCTTGGTTTCGACATCGGGTTCAATTCCGAAGCCATCGTAAACAGTTCTTCCCGCGCGGGTCTTAAAAGCTGTTTTGAGTGAATCGGGTACACGATTGGCCTTGCCGTTGGCATCGCGATGCGAGTAATCGATGGCTTGGATACACCGTCCGCTGGGTATATAGTATTTCGACACGGTAATCTTCATCTGGTTGTTGTAGGCCATTGGAAGCACATTCTGTACCAAACCCTTGCCATAAGACCTGTGACCCATGACAACGGCACGGTCGAGATCCTGCATACTGCCGCTTACAATTTCGCTGGCTGAAGCGCTATAGCCATCAATCAACACAACTACCGGGATTTCGACATCATCGGGAGCCTGTGTGGTGTAGCTGCGCACATTGCGTTCGGCCACCTTGCCTTTGGTCTCGACAATCAGCTCACCCTTCTTGACAAAGATATTGACGATATCGACAGCCTCGTTCATCAAACCGCCACCATTGCCGCGGAGATCGAGTATGATGCCCGACATTTCGGGATTGTGCATTTTGAGTTTGCGGAATGCCTCACGGACATTCTTAGCGGCACCCTGCGTAAATTCGTTGAGTTTGATATAACCCACGTTGCCGTCAACCATACCGCTATAGGGGACATTGGGCAGTTTAATTTCCTGACGGACAATAACTTTTTCAAATTCTTTACCGTTGCGTTCGAGCTTGAGAGTCACCTCGGTACCTGCCTGTCCACGCATGGCGCTGCTGACATCGGCATTGGTTTTACCCTCGGTTGATTCACCATTTACGGCCACGATACGGTCGCCAGCCTTCAAGCCGGCCTTATCGGCGGGCAAGCCTTCGTAGGGTTGAGCGATATAAATTTTACCACCGTCCTGATGAATCAGGGAGCCGATACCGCCATACTGTCCAAGCAATTGCATCTTCACGTCCTCCATATCGCTTTCGGGATAATAGTTGGTATAGGGGTCGAGCGAGGCAAGCATGGCATCGATAGCCACCTTCATGGTTTTGCCGGGATCGACATCATCGACATAATATAGATTCAGATTGCGGTAAACATTCGAGAATATTTCCAGATTCTTATAGATTTCAAAACTGCGGTCTGACTGTGATTGGGCCGAAAAGGAAACCAAGAGAAAAAGCAGTGCAAAGTATATACGTTTCATATCAACAAAATTAGTGTAAAAAGGTGTTTTTCATAAAATGTTCCTACAAATAGCATAATATTAATTTATAGAACACATATTAAATAACGATATAAAATCAAAAAATTATCCAAACGGGATATTTTTTAGCACAAAGCGAAGCCTTGTCATGGTACATTGACTGCACCGTGCCGCCATCGGCAGTTAATACAGCAAATCGACAAAAACGGGAAGATGGTCGCTGTAGCCGCCGATATAACGGTAGCCGGAATAGGTACGGAAGGGTTTGACTCCAAGATAACGCATGTCGTCGGTCAGAAGGAAATCGAGTGCTGCAACGCCCGATTTGCCTATGCCACAAGCAATACCGTGAGGAATACGCACCATGAGTTGGTCGATGCACGACCATTGGTCACGGTACTTATAGGAGCATTGGGGACCGCTTTTGCCGTGCATCAAATTCACAAATCCCAATGGATTGACATTGGATTGTGCAAAACGCAAGCCTTGAGCAACTGGTTGGTCGACAGCTTCGGCATTGAAGTCGCCCATCGCCACAACGAGGGCATGTGGATATTGCTGACAGAGGCGCTGCATACATGAGTACAGACTGTCGGCCACGCGCAAACGCCGGTTGACAGCTGCCGCCCCACCCAATTTCGAGGGCCAGTGATTCACCAAAACAAAGAGCGTATCGCCGTTTGGCAAAGCACCGCCAACAAGAAGGATGTCGCGGGTGAAATACTGATCGGACGAAGTTGATGATGTGTCAGAGACAAACAACGGCTGCGTGAGAAACGGACGAAACAAATGTTCGCGGTAAAGCAGCGCACAATCGACCCCGCGCTGGTCGGGTGAATCGAAATGAACATACTTGTAACCAAATCGGCGCAACGGTGTAGCGTAACAGAGTTCGTCAAGCACATACTTGTTTTCGACCTCACACAATCCTACAACCAGAGGCATACAATGGTTTAGTGGCACCGAATCGGAAGTTTGGCCATAGGTGGCAACGGCAACCAATGTTTTGAAGATATTGTTTCGTTTTTTATCGAACCGGTTGCGGGACCACCTGTTCATGCCCGAAGGGGTGAACGAGTCATCGTTGACAAGGCTGTCGTTGCGTGTATCGAAATAATTTTCAACATTCCAGAACACCAGACGATGAGTGGTGACCTGAGACTTGACGGGTTGCAAAGCAACCATTGCCAACATTAAAAACATTATTAATCCACGCATAACACAACGGCATCTGTTTTTCCCAATCATCTAAAATAATATTTCTCGATATATTTCAACACATTACAGGTAGGGTCTAAAAATTGATTATTTTTGTTTTCCGGCTTAGGCGGAGAGCCTAATTAACCGCTTCGCCAGACTTTTTCGTTATTTGCAAAGTGTACAGAGGCACAAAACAGCGTTGCTAACCTCGTCTTTGTTTATTTTTCAGGATATTCTACATATTGTCATCCCTCTTTCTGTTGTCTATGGTTGATTAATCAGTTATCTTATCCCATTTCTTAGAAATTGCCCGTACCTGAACATATTGTACGTTAGACATTTCAGGAAGATGTGTGCTGTGGCTCTTGCGATGCCTATTGTTCGTACTGTCAGCCCGTGCATCGCGCCTTCCATAAACCCGAACACGTGCTCTACTCGGGAGCGAATCACGGATTTCTTGCGGTTCTCTTCCCTCTGTTCGTCGGTCAGCGGTTTGCCGCGATAGCCTTTCTCGCATATCTCGTCTTTCAGCCCGTATTTCTTCAGAGTCTCTTCCTGACCGACATACGCACTGTCCGCGAATGTGACCTGTCCACGGTCGCTCTCGTCCATCAGGTCGGGAAACATTTTCGAGTCGTGAGGCGACGCAGTTGTAACCACAATCTTCTTGATGAACTTGCTCTTGCCGTCCACCTTTGCGCTGACCTTGTATCCGAAGAAGTCCTCGCCGCCCTTCTGTGCCCAGCTGGCATCGATGTCCTTCTGCCGTTTCTTGTTCGGTTTGTCGCTCCATAAGTCGCCACCCTCTCCGTCCTTGATTTTCTTGTTCTCCTCGCGTGTGTTTCGCTGGCGTGGTGCAAGTACAAAACTCGCATCAACTATCTGTCCCTCATTGAAGATGAAACCCTTTTCTAGCAGGTCATCGACGAAGTCCTGGAAAAGCGCCTCCCCAAGACCTTCCTCTTTCAAACCCTCGAAGAAATTGCGGATGGTGTTTGCATCAGGCACCTTATCGCCGCTTGCCAGTCCTAGGAATTGCTTGAAACTGCTGCGGTCTATTATCTGGTACTCCGTCTGCTCATAACTGAGGTTGTAGTACTGCCGCAAGACCATCACCTTGAACATCATTACCACATCGTACCGTTTCGCACCGGCATTGCTCTTGGTGTTGTGGTTCACCATTGCTTCCTCCAGACGACTGCGGAACATCTCGAAGTCTATCACGCTGTCAAGTTTCTCCAAAGGATTGCCTATCTCGGAGAGGGTCTGTATCGTGTTTTCAGCATCGAAGAGGGTCTGTTTGCCTGTGGTCTTGTACTTGCTCATAGGTGATGCTGTTTTTACAACAGATAACGCAGAATCATACTGTATATTATTGAATAATAGATATTTAATTTTTAGAGGTTGCCTTTATTTAATAGTTAATATTACACTATTCACATCTCATACAAAACTGTTTCTGAGATTACCATCATATCATCCCTAATGCAATTATCACTAATAAAAACAGGAACAACATCTTTTATTATACTTAATGCCAAGGGGAATCCTGTAACATTATGCTTTGTTACAGCTATGACCTTTGCAATGGATATTCTAAACTTTTCATTATTTTTAGTGTAGAAATCTGTACTGTTCCTTGCTTCTTCATTATAATTATACCATTTAAGAAAACTACTTTCATATACTTCCACTTGAAAGGATAAAGAGCTGTCAGGAAACGATGCTTTTATCATTCGGAATAAGGAAAAATATAAGTCACTAATGAGATATGCCTCGGTATTTAAAGAACTGATGAAGGTGTCGTGATTAGATATATTCACATGACATTTTTCATGCACTGGTAATAAAAAAGTATACCATTCAGGTTCATAGTTATTATTCTGATAATAGAGAATTGAGACACAAAATACTGTATCAACATTTATTTCCAATGTATTTTGTGCGTTCAATCTTAAAAAGGAAATCATACCAATAAAGAAGATCAATCTTTTCATAATTCTCATAATACTAATGAATTTTTGTTTATTCTTGCCCTTCAATCTTTTCAGGTAATCGAGGATTGCTTAACAATAAATTAATATCACTTTGGTTTGGCATGTCAACACCTGGTACGTAATTCCCAATTCCACTTTTTGCATTGTCATTATTAAAAAACAACGTATGAAAAATTTCATGAATACGTCTACGCATGTTATCGTAGTTTGAATTCATGTATATTTTTTTATTATTTTCAGTTACACCACCCACATGGGATTCTGTACCATCACCATTATCTTTAACGGTGAATTTTTTTATTGCATTTTCCGGAAATACTGTCAACCAATTGCCAATAGGATCTTCGTCGGCAGCACCCTCCGCTTTCCAACCCTCTCCTGCATCGACAAAACTAAGATCAAAGTATACGTCATATTTTTCACCATCTATTTCATAGGTAAAGCCTTGAGAGTTTAAAATATTATTGATATCATTTTGCATTGATTCAATCTCAGAAGGAGAATAAGAAGTATTAGGCATTCCTAATGTTGGTTGTGATGTGACATAGTATGTCGCTGACACTGTAATTGAATGCGTTTGTTTATCAATTATTTTTATACCATCATTCCCATTTGGATCAAGTATATTTATCGGATTCCAACTACAGTAATGGTAAGGGCTTATGTTTGGATACTTATCCGCCATCGGGTCTACGGATAGCCATTCGGTCAATATCTCGCTCCAGTAGTACCTTGCACCGTAGTAATGGAAGCCACTCTCGTAGTCCTTTTCTTTGCCGTTGAAGCGATAGATGCCGAGGCGGGGGTAACGGGTCTCGGCGTGGTTCTGGATGTCGACCCAGTCTTCACCGTAAGGGAGGTAGTTGAGAGTCTGCGTTACCTGGCCTGCGTCATTGGTGAGGTAAGCGGCAGAGCCGAGATGGTCGGAGTGGTAGAAGAAGGCCGGTTCCAAATCATCACGTCCAGCCTCGTGGGCGATAACCTCAAAGAGGTCAATAGCACCGTCCATTTCCACGCCTATGCCAAGACATTCTCTAAAGGTACGCTCCACGCTTTCGCGCTGTCCCTCGGACAGTTGGTCGTAGTCTTCGACCAAGGTGGGGATGCGGTCTTCGATACTATCGAGGTTTATATTGCTGAACCCACCACCTATCTTGCTGCACACACGGTTGGTACCTTCGAAGTAGTGCTTGGTATAGCCGCCCTTGTTGACGGTGATGAGTGCCGAGGCGTAGAGGGTGGGGTATCTGAGTTGGGCACTGTAGCGGAGACCTGCGGCATTTTGGCGAATATTGATGCCGGGCGAAGTAATCTTAAAATTACGGTCGCCACCAGCGTTGTAGTTGTACCAGGCCGACATATCGCCGTTCTCGTCGGAATACTCCGTGTAGCCCTGCAAGCGGTTGTCCTCGGTCCAACACAGGCGACGGTCGTAGGCAGGCCCGCTGATGCAGCTGGACTTGATCAGGTTGCCGTTTGCATCCCAGTCAAAGTTGTTCACGCTGCCAGACAGGGCATCCT
>CALEPD010000204.1 GCA_937910265.1 uncultured Bacteroidales bacterium | reverse complement strand
GCAGAGCAGTTTGGCAAGGTCTTCCACCTTTTTACGTGTCAGGCAGTATATAATGCCGCTCTTGCCGGGGTTCTCCTTTATGAATTTTATGATTTGTTTGTGCAGCAGCATGGCGTCGGCCGGTTTGGGGCGGACTTCATAGTACAGGTTCGGGCGGTTGAATGATGATACGAATAGTTTGGCATTCTCCATGCGCAGGTTGCGGATAATGTCCTGCTGCACCTTC
The DNA here is from genome assembly GCA_937910265.1 of uncultured Bacteroidales bacterium. Taxonomy (GTDB): domain Bacteria; phylum Bacteroidota; class Bacteroidia; order Bacteroidales; family P3; genus Colimorpha. Next base: position 3,972 of record CALEPD010000204.1, on the reverse strand, counting down.
GGGGTGGCCGATGCCGTAAGCGAAAGTACAGGTATGCGGCATTCGGGCGACATCGACGACTGTCTTCCCTCCGATATCGCGTCGATGGCGTCGCGCAGCCTGCGGTATTCGGGTCTGAAATCGTGCCCCCATTCCGAAATGCAGTGCGCTTCGTCGATGGCCACAAACGATACGGGTATCTGTTTGAGCAGCGCAACGGTGTCCTCGCGCGAGAGGGTTTCGGGTGCCACGTACAGCATTTTGGTGTTGCCTTTCAACAGGTCTTCTTTTACTTCGTTGGCTTGGATGCGAGATAGGGAAGAATTGAGGAAATGGGCCACATCGTCGCTGCCGGCATTGTAGCGTATCGCGTCAACCTGGTTTTTCATCAGTGCTATAAGCGGCGAAACTACAATGGCAGTGCCTTCGCATATCATGGCAGGCAGTTGATAGCAAAGCGATTTGCCACCACCTGTAGGCATGATGACAAAGGTGTCATGGCCTTCCATCAGGCTTTGAATAATCGATTCTTGGTCTCCCTTAAAGTTTTCAAAGCCAAATATTTCCTTCAACTTGTACTGGAGGTTGGTCATAATTCAAAAAAAACTTGTACTTTTGCAAATCCAAAGATACAAAAATATACCCACATACCAAAACTTTTTTGTCTTGAAAAGTCAGAAAGAGATTAAAGACATTGCTGTTCATGCAATTAATACTGAGGCGAAAGCCATCGAGAACCTGGTAAATTATATCGATGACAGTTTTATAGAGGCTGTAAAAATAATATTTTCCTCTACAGGGAGGCTGATAGTTACCGGCATCGGCAAGAGCGCGAATATAGGCGCCAAGATAGTTTCAACGCTCAATTCCACAGGTACACCGGCGTTGTTTATGCATGCCGCCGACGCCATCCACGGCGATTTGGGCATGGTGCGCCCCGACGATGTGGTCCTCTGCATCTCCAAGAGCGGCGACACGCCTGAAATCAAAGTCCTCATACCCCTCATCAAGAATTTCGGCAACACGCTTATCGGCATGGTGGGCAATGTGCGTTCTTTCCTGGCCCAGGAGTCCGATATTGTGCTCAACACCACCGTCGACCACGAGGCTTGTCCCAACAACCTTGCCCCAACAACAAGCACCACCGCCCAGCTGGTTATGGGCGACGCGTTGGCTGTGGCTTTGATCGAGTGCCGTAATTTCTCCGCCCGCGATTTTGCCCGCTTTCACCCCGGCGGAGCGCTCGGCAAGCAGCTCTATATGCGCGTTGACGACCTCTACAGGCAGAACGAGCGACCCATGGTGCTTCCCGCCACTTCTGTCAAGGATACCATACTCGAGATGACCTCCCGCCGTCTGGGTTGCGCCGTTGTCGTCAACAACCCGACCGACTGTATCATCGAGGGCATCGTAACCGATGGCGACCTGCGTCGTATGATGAAAGCCCACGGGTCATTCGATAGCCTCTCCGCCGCCGACATCATGTGCCGCACCCCAAAAACCATTGCCGAACGCCAGTATGCCGCCGCTGCTCTGCAGGTGATGAGGTCCAACTCAATCACCCAATTGATTGTTGTCGACAATAACAACCGCTACCTTGGCGTTCTCCATCTGCACGACATCCTGCGTGAAGGAATCATTTAACCCAAACTGTCCTAATGCTACCAGTATGATACTCCGAACTGATAATATAGTAAAGAAATACCGCTCCCGCACTGTGGTGCGAAATGTCTCCATCGAGGTGAATCAAGGTGAGATTGTGGGGTTGCTCGGACCCAACGGCGCCGGTAAGACCACCAGCTTTTACATGATTGTGGGCATCATCAAACCCCTTTCGGGCAATATCTGGCTCGACGACATGAACATCACTCAAATGCCCATGTACAAGCGGGCTCAAAACGGCATCGGGTATCTGGCCCAGGAGGCTTCGGTGTTCCGCCAGATGAGTGTCGAGGACAATATTGCCTCCGTTCTCGAGTTCCGCAAGGATATCTCAAGCGGCGACCGCAAACTCAAACTCGAGACTCTTATTAAGGAGTTCGGCTTGGAGAAAATCCGTCACAGCAAAGGCATCCAGCTCTCTGGTGGCGAGCGTCGCAGGACTGAAATCGCCCGCGCCTTGGCCAACGACCCCAAGTTCCTGCTTCTCGACGAACCTTTTGCTGGTGTCGACCCCATCGCCGTACAGGACATACAAGACATCGTGGCGCATCTTAAAGAGAAGAACATCGGCATCCTCATCACCGACCACAATGTGCACGAAACTTTGAGTATCACCGACCGAGCCTATCTGCTCTACGAGGGCAGTGTGCTGCATCATGGCACCCCTGAAGAGATGGCTTCCGACCCCAATGTGAGGGAAAAATATCTGGGACGCGACTTCGAGTTGCGCAGGGCATCCACCCGAAGCATCTGATTGCTTTGACTGTTGCCGGCTGCGGTTTTGATCAGCAGTGCAGTTTTTGTTGTTTTTATTTATGCCTCCGGCCTACTCTTGGTTGGGGAAAAACGGGCATCGGTTTCCGACGCATTGGTTGTTGTTGCTGCTTCGTGTGCAGGCAATGGGCATCTGCGCCATTTCAATTCCGAAATGTTTTGCTGTAAAGGCCACGGCTGCTTCAATCGATAGGTAAGAGTCTCGCTTGCAGCAGCGCGGTCCCCCGTGTTTTGCCACTTGGGCCAGCGCATCCGAGGTCATTTGGTTCGACAACTGCCACGATAGGGTGGAAAGGGGCGTGTTGCGCGTGATTATCGAAACATACATACCTGTGCTCAACGATGCACCGCAGGCTCCCCAGCTGCCGCATGCGCCTCCGGGCACCTGTTTGCCTCGCCGTATCATTTCGGGTATGGCGGTCTCAAGGTTTACCACACCGCCGGCATTGCTGTAGGCTGTAAGCAAGGCCGCTCCCACCATGATGTGGTGCTCGGGTCCGTGCATGTGGCAGAACGGCATCGACATCATTTTTTCAAATATCACCACCGGATTGTTCGACGTCTCGTTCAGACAGAGGTTCACTATAGAGTCAACACCGGCACTATGGCAGGCGTCGCACACATAATGCCCATCCACGCATCGCACGTCGCTTGTGGCATTCTTGCGGCAGATGGCGCATTGCATTGTCTCGGGTGCGGAGAGATATTCCAGCGCGGCTCCGCATATCAGGCATTCTTCGTTGTTTTGCATGGTTTGTTGTGATTTGCTTTCAGTTTGGGGTGTGTTGCATGCCACAGCCATAAGCAGCATGGTGGCGGTAATGAATATGTGTCGTTTCATGAGACGGGCTATTGTAAAAAATCCTTCACTACTACAACCACAATCACAATGCTGTACATCAGCTTGATGAGTGTACCCGACAGGAATCCGACGAACGAGCCGAAGGCGGCCTTTATGGCCTTTCCTCCGGGTTGGCTGTTCAGCAGCTCGCCCACCAGTGCGCCGGCAAAGGGCCAGAAGATGACCCCCAGTATGCCTTGCGGGCCGAAGGGGAGTCCAAACAGCGAAATCACCAGCCCGATGTTGCAACCCCAGACTCCGTATTTGCTTCCGCCGAATTTCTTGGTGGTAAGCGACGGTACTATGAGGTCGAACACGGTTATCACCACCGCGATGATTCCGGTCACGAGCAGCATCTGCCAGTCATAGTCCACATATGGGGTGAAATAAAGCAGCAGCAATGCTACCCAGCTCAGCGGTGGTCCAGGAAGAACTGGCAGTATCGATCCGAGTATGCCTATTACAAGGCAGACAATTGCTATTATCAGTAATGCAGTCATGGTTGTTTCTTTTTAGTTTTTTACAATAACGTCGCATTGGCGGATTTATGATAGCGGGGGCCACGATAGGGGCGTGCTATCTGACCGAAAGCCATTGTGTCCCCACTTCGGGTTTCGGACTGTTTCTCATTCAGAAATAACGTTTAAAGGATATGTTGCAGCCGCCGTTCATTACTTTGGGATGATTGGCGTCGGCGTTGAACACACTGTTCAGCT
>CALEPD010000203.1 GCA_937910265.1 uncultured Bacteroidales bacterium | reverse complement strand
GTCCAGATGAAATGGAAATAACGTGGGATGGCTTGCTCATAAACATTTTCCGTGTTGTCGCGGAGCGAACTGATGGGGAGGTTGCGCAATACGTAATCGTTCATCATGCTTACCAAATAGCAACGTTGGGCAGTATTGACATCGAAGCCCATCTGGGCGGAGAAGGCTAAATCCTGTTTCATGGGTAGAGGGTCGCCTTTGAGGTCGGTGGGAATGCGTTTGGTTCCTTTTACCCAGTTGTGCATAAGCTCGATATTGCTCTTGGTCGACCGGATTTCGTATTCGGCATAAATGACCCATTCTCCATTCGATTCGGTCCATTTGTGTATCGTGGTGAATAAGACTGCGTCGATGCCAAATATGTCGTAGTATTGCGACAAATCGCCCTTTTTTAACTCTTTTACACTTCTGCTTTCGGTCATTTTGATGCGTTCTGTCGCAAGCGGACCGGGTAGATAGTAACCACGGGTAATGAGCGGGTCGGCAAGCGTCTGTTCCATGTATGCGGCTGCAGTGTTCAGCTCTTTGTTGTAGGCTGCGTCCTTGGGGTATTTTTCAAAACGCCGTTTCGAGTGGTCTTCAATGGGAGCGATGTAGATGGATGTGGTTTTTTCGGAATAGATATCGCTGTAGGCTACAATTTTGCGTTCGTTTTGACATCCACAAAACGACAACGCTGTCATGATGAATATGGAATATAAATGTATTCTTTTCATTTCAGATTATATTTGGCGTTGATTTCTTTGAGCTTCTTCTGCTTGCTTGGCTTTCATTTTTTCCTCTTTCGACATCTTGGGCTTTTGCTCGCGTGCCTGTTTGGGCTCGTTGCTCTTGACTTTGGGTTGGCGTACTTCTTCGTCAGCCTCCCGTTGTACTTTGGGCTCCTTTGCGGGCTTGCTACGGGCTTTTTGGGCCTGAGCTTTTGCACGTTTTGCTTTTTTGCGTGCCTTTACCTTTTCTTTCTTTGCCTTGGCTTTGGCCTTTTGTTGTTTCTTGCGTGCTTTTTCCTTGTCCTTCTTTAGTTTCTTCTTTTCTTTAGCCTTTTCTTTTTGGGCTTGTTTTTTCTCTTTGGGAGTCAGTTTGCGTTCCACCTCAACATCTTTATGGGCAAGATTGGTGAGCATGGCACTTTCAGCAACAATATGGTATGCTGCAGGATTTCCACCGTTTGCCAAACTGTCGGGCAGGGTGGGGAGGTAAGTGGTGTTGCTTTTCTGTTGGTGGTTGGGCAGCAGTTGACTTCTCAGCTGTTCAACATACGCGGCGGCGCATGGGTAGGCGGTCTCCTCCTTTTTGAGCCATTTGGCGGCTTCTTCGTATTGCCCCAATTTGGCCAGACAGACGGCGTATTCGGCAAAGAGACCGGGTTTAGGTCGTTCTCCCGAGCGTTCCACTTGGCCTACTTGGCGTGCGTAGGAATTGCGCAAATTTTCGAGGTTGTCCTTGTTTGGCTCTGTTATATAGTTCAATGCGGCCCGCATGTCGGTATCCCTGGTTTTCCCTTGTTGGGCATGTAGGTCATGCGTCAGCACACAGCACATGATTATTGTTGCGACCGATAGGTAAAGGTGTTTTACTTTCATGTTGTTTTATCTATCTTATTGTTATATATTGTGTTCTGTCTTAAAAATAAGAGCGGCAAATCGTAAGCCGGGTTCTGTCCCCCGATTGGAAGTCGAGGCTCTACCATTAATCTACGATTGCCGTCACCGACAACCTCTATCAACCTACCCCCCGACAATGAACGAGCCAGTTCTTAACTGTCGGTATATTTGGTCTTTCAACCCATAAGGTTTACCATCGGAGACATCACTGCCTTCCGTCGTGAGCTCTTACCTCGCGTTTTCACCCTTACCTGCCAATGGCGGGCGGTTTGTTTTCTGTGGCACTCGCTGTTGTGCAGTTGTTGCCGTCTGCACACCTTCCCGTTAGGAAGTATGGTGGCTCTGCGTTGCCCGGACTTTCCTCTTGTTGAGTATTCTTTGCAGAACGCTGTTCAAGCGGTAGAGTCATTGCTGCTCTTATTGTGTTTTCAGTCTGCAAAGTTACGAAAAAATATTTAGGTGGATTCTATAAATTCAATGTTTTACAAAAAACCACAGCTCGAGGTTTGTCGCAATTCCTTGCTTTCTTCAATTGTTTTGTTGTCTATTTTGTTGTCTTTCAATTGTTCAATGGCTTCAATGCCTGCTTTTTACCTCTTTTTGAGGGCGTTTGCCTCCTGTGCAAAAGAGCGGTATCGATAGGTATGAGCACCTTTCCGAAAAATTATTTTTATTTCCCGTGCAACAAAAAACCTTTTTTTCAGTCTTTATAAACATGAAGTCTGAAATGGCACAATTGGTAAAGGGCTGTTGCAACAGGGATCCGAAGTCACAACGTCGTTTGTATGAGATGTTCGCCCCTAACATGTTGGCTTTGTGTATGAACTATACCGGGTCAAAGGCCGATGCCGAAGATGTGCTGCATGATGGCTTTGTGAAAGTATTTGAGCGGATACATACGCTGCGTAATCCTGAACTGTTGCCGGTATGGATTAAACGTATCATGAGAAACTGTGCAGTTTCGTATGTTGTGTCGCAGCGTAAAAAAGGCATTCTCTTGCTTGAAGAGGTTGTTTCCGCGGCCGAAGACAACCTTGATGGTTGTGAGGTTGACTATGTGCAATACGACAAAGATGAAATATTTGCCGCTATTCAGCAACTCCCTGAGGCCTACAAAGTCGTATTCACCATGCGCGAAATTGACGGTTATGAGTATGATGAAATAGCACGGGTGATAGATGCTCCGCAAAACACAGTAAGAAGTCTGCTTTGTCGGGCTAAAAAGAAATTAAAACAGTATTTGTCAAAGATATGAACCAGGATTTGAATGAAAAAATGGAACAAGTCTCTGCTGAACCAAGTGCAGAGGTTTGGAATAAGGTAAACCAAACACTTCGTCGCAGAATGTTGGTTCGCCGCAGTATATACATCGCAACGGCTGTTGTGGCCGTTTCTGCCGTAGCGTTTCTGTTGACACGTGAAGCTGATGGCAACCAACCTCAAATGGCATCGGTCGAATCTGTGCCAGCGTTGGTGCAGGTGGTAGATGAAACCATCGTTCAACATCAGGATGCTGATGTTGTTGTGGCTCCGATGAATCAACCCGAGCAGGTTGACGAATCAGAAAAACCCGTTTCTGCCGTTACAGCGAAGCCTCAACAAACCACGGTAAAGGACATCCCCGTGTCGACGGTTGTAGTGCAACAGCAAGGTGACAACAACACTGTGCCGTCTGTTTCAGAGCAACCTGTATCGCTTCCGGTTAAGCCAATGCCTCTTCCCGCCAAGACTGTACAAGAACGCAAAGAGGAGGAGCAGTTGGCTCCAGTTGTAGTGGATGAACCCGCAGTGACTGAGGCGGTTGTTGAAGAGGAAAAACCTTCAGCATCGGAGTACGCATCTAAAGAAGGCGAACAGGATGAACCTGCAATCGAAGATGTATTGCTTATTCCCAATTTCTTTGCTCCCGATGGCGATGTGGAGGAGAATAGGGTGTTCCGCATTCGTACATACAATAATATCTCCTTGAGCAGTTTCAGTATGTATATTTACGATCGCCGTGGCCAAAAAATCATGCATAGCAAGGATTTGAATGAAGTTTGGGACGGTACTTGTAAGGGCAGACGTATGCCTCAGGGAGCCTATGTGTATGTGATCAATTATATCGATGTCGATGGAGCTTCTAAATCACGACGCGGTACGGTAATGCTGATTCGTTAGTTTAGGCTTATGGATAATCAATAACGGTGAGTCGAATAGGATACGGAAATCCTTTTGTATGATTTCGGTGAAAGACTTGAAAGTTGATTGAATTGAACAAACAAAAAGAAGGTGCTCATTACAAATTGGGCACCTTCTTTTTTTTATGGGTTATTCTGATTACTTCATCAAGAAGTTGATGTCATCAGTGAGGCAGTATTCTTTGGTGTTGGAGATGTGTTTGAAGAATACTTTCATTTTGTTGTCTTTTCCAACAAGGCTGAGTTTGCCATTTTCGAGCAACAATGCGGTTGCTTCACGGATGGCTGCCACTGTTGCGTCAGGGTTGACCATGATGTACTCTTTCAATCTGTCGTCACGGGTTTCTCCACCATGTTTGGGGTCAAAGAAGTCGGTGTAGTGGGGGTTGATTTGGAAAGGCACAAGGTTCATGCAATTGAAGCTTTCCGGCTGAACGATTGGCATATCGTTGGTGGTGCAGAGTGTTGGTCCTGCGACATTGCTTCCTGCACTCCATCCCATGTAGGGCATGCCATCGTTGGCGCGGCGGTTGATGGCGCGCATCAAACCCTGGCGTTGCAGTTCACGTACCAAGTGGAAGGTGTTTCCTCCACCAACGGCGACGCATTCGGCGTCATAAACGGCCTTTACGGGGTCGGCTGCGTGGTGTATACTTGTCAACTCAATGCCAAGTTCCTGATATACACTCTTTACTTTTGCTTCGTAAACATTGTAGGAGGCCTCTAACCCGTCATCCGATAGGCTTACGCCTGCATAGGGTACAAACAGCACGCGTTTTACATTGTGTCTTTGGCAAAATTCTTGAATCATGTCACGACACCAGCCCAAATAGGCTTCTCCGCGCATGGTTGAGTTGCTTATTAGCAAAAGGTTTCTTTTCATGATGTTTTTTATTGTTTTTGAGGGGTTAATGATTAAGCGTCAATATTTGCGTATGTGGCATTGCGTTCAATAAACTCACGTCTGGGCGGAACATCGTCACCCATAAGCATGCTGAATATGCGGTCGGCCGATGCGGCGTTATCGATGGTGACTTGACGCAACTGCCTGTTTTCCGGATCCATGGTTGTGGACCATAACTGGTCGGCATTCATTTCTCCGAGACCTTTGTAGCGCTGTACGTGTACACCTTTGTCACCAACTTGTTCGAGTGCGTTCAGTCTATCTTCCTCCGACCAGCAGTATATCAATTTCTGTCCTTGTTTAACGGAATAGAGTGGGGGTGTTGCAAGGTAAACATATCCGTTTTCAATCAATTCGGGCATGTAGCGGAAGAAGAAGGTAAGCATCAAGGTGTCGATGTGGGCACCATCGACGTCGGCATCAGTCATGATGATGACTTTGTGGTATCTCAGCTTCTCGAGATTCAATGCTTGGCTGTCTTCGGGGGTTCCAATGGTTACACCGAGTGCTGTATAAATGTTTTTGATTTCTTCGCTTTCGAATGCACGGTGACGCATGGCCTTTTCCACATTGAGGATTTTACCTCTGAGTGGCAAAATGGCCTGGAATCGGGAGTTGCGTCCTTTTTTCGCAGAACCACCTGCAGAGTCTCCCTCAACGAAGAATATTTCGCATACTGTGGGGTCGCCTTCCTGGCAGTCGGCCAATTTGCCGGGCAAACCACCGCTGCTGAATACGTTGCTGCGCTGGACCATTTCACGGGCTTTGCGGGCGGCTTGGCGTGCTCTGGCAGCAAGTATTACTTTGTCGACGATGGTACGGGCTTCATTCGGATGTTCTTCGAGGTAGTTCTCGAGCATCTCGCTTACGGCACTGTCAACAGCACCACGGACTTCGTTGTTTCCCAATTTGGTTTTGGTCTGTCCCTCGAATTGGGGTTCGGCCACTTTTACACTTATGATGGCGGTGAGGCCTTCGCGGAAGTCGTCTCCCGATACTTCGATTTTTGCTTTTGCGAGGATGCCGCTTTTTTCGGCATAGGATTTGAGTGTACGGGTGAGTCCACTACGGAAACCGCTGAGGTGTGTGCCACCCTCGTGGGTGTTGATGTTGTTTACGTAAGAATGGATGTTCTCGTTGTAAGTTGTATTGTATTGTAGCGCGATTTCAATGGGAATGCCGTTGCGTTCGCCTTCAATGTATATGGCTTCGGGCATCAGCTTTTCTCTGTTTTCGTCAAGATAGCTGATGAAGTCGCGCAAACCCTTTTCACTGAAGAAGTGATTGCTGCGTTTCGACTCCTCGTCTTCACCACGGTTGTCTTCGATGGTGATGTCGATGCCTTTGTTCAAGAATGCCAGCTCACGCATACGCTCAAGCAAGGTGTTGTAGTCGTATTCGGTGGTGGTGAAAATACTGCTGTCGGGAAGGAATGTTACGTGGGTTCCCCTCTTTTCGGTAGTTCCAACTTCCTTTACGGCGTATTGTGGTATGCCGCGGCTGTATTCCTGTCGGTATATTTTATTGTTTCGGTATACTTCGACAGTCATCTTCTCGCTGAGTGCGTTCACGCAGGATACACCTACACCATGCAAACCGCCGGATACTTTGTAGCTGCCTTTGTCAAACTTTCCGCCGGCATGCAGTACGGTCATGACCACTTCAAGTGCGCTGCGGTGTTCTTTTTCGTGCATGTCTACGGGTATACCGCGTCCATTGTCTTCAACTGTGATGCTGTTGTCGGGATTGATGCTGACGTATATTTTGTTGCAATAACCGGCCAATGCTTCGTCAATCGAGTTGTCAACCACTTCGTACACCAAATGATGTAAACCTCTGAAATTGACATCTCCAATATACATGGCGGGACGCACGCGAACTGCCTCAAGGCCTTCGAGTACTGTGATGTTGTCCGCGCTGTAGCTCTGTGCTTTTAATTCTTCGCTCATATTGTGTTATCGTATTCTCTACTTATATTTTGATTTGCAAAAATACGAAAAAAAAGCCATATGGTATTCATGTTTTTATTCACATGTGTTGTTTGTAAATCAGTGGGTCTCGCCATCCCTGTTCTTGGGTGTGGTGAGGAGGGTTGCAATCGCGACTCAGACGCGTTTCTGGCACCTTCAGTAGGGTTCGGTAAACGGCCCGCAAGGCAACATGAACGATTGCCTTGATTGGTTTGTGTGCCAAGCAGGCGTGCCGCAGTATGGAAAGAATGTGTTTTAGGTAAATTATTTGCTTTTCAGTTGTTTAATTCATTGTTTTTTATTAACTTTGCAGAGATTAATGTTTGAATAAATGAAACGGGGAGTTGTCTTTATATTATTGACAATGATGGCGTTGGCTTCTGTTTTTTCGCAGGAGTTCCGATGCCAAGTATCGGTCAATTATGAGAAACTGATGAATACAAACCAAACATATCCCTCGACCGATAAGAAAGAATTCGAGAATATGAAGCAGGCCATCGAGGATTTCGTCAATTCACGAAAATGGACTAATTTGGAATTCGGTCAGGAGGAGAAAATCGACTGTTCGTTTGGTTTGGTGCTGGTGGCGCGCAAGTCAGCTACCGAATTCGAAGGCCAGCTGTCCATACAGGCCCGCCGTCCGGTGTACAATTCAAGTTATACCACGGGTATTTTGAATCATATCGAAACCTCCGATTTCTCCTTTACTTATACCGACGGCCAACCCTTGGAGTTTGACCCCAACACCTTTTACTCAAACCTCACTTTCACCATCGCTTACTATTTGTATATCATATTGGGA
>CALEPD010000202.1 GCA_937910265.1 uncultured Bacteroidales bacterium | reverse complement strand
TACAAAGTGTTCAATATGGGACATAGAATGGAAATCTACACCGACGAAGAAACTGCAAAGGGAATCATCGAGATTTCAAAGGGTTTCAATATCGATGCCCAAATTGTAGGCCATGTTGAGGCATCAGACAAAAAACAAGTAACCATCAAGAGCGAAAAGGGTACCTTCATTTATTAAGCATAACATAGCTCAACCTCATCTGAAATAAACCATCAATCACTTAAAAATAATAGTATGGCATCAATATTTTCAAAAATAGTCGCAGGAGAAATACCTTGCTATAAAGTGGCGGAAACTGATAAGTTTTTGGCATTTCTCGATGTTAACCCCATAGCTGAAGGTCATGTTTTATGCATTCCCAAAGAAGAAATTGACTACATTTTCGATATTGAAGACACTCTATACAACGAGCTTTTCTTATTTGCAAAACAAGTGGCCAAAGGAATGAAAACAATATGCCCCTGCATCAAAATTGGCATAGCTGTTATTGGAATCGATGTTCCACACACGCATATCCACCTTGTTCCTATAAACAAACCCAGCGACATGGACTTCACAACACATGTCAAGATGGGAAAGGAAGAGATGATTAAATTAGCAGAGAGACTCTCAGAGGCCATTGCCATCCGGTAACAGGAAAATCCTCTCACAAGGCAATAAACGCACCCCAAAAGCCACTTGAGACGCAGAATCCATTCCACCTATAGATCAAACAAAACAGGTACCTTATCATTGTGACAAGGCACCTGTTTTTAATTATATGATAGTCGGACTAATGACTAATTGCAAACCGCTATAGCGTGGTATTAACGCTCAATAGCAAGGATCTCGAAATTCATCTTACCAGCCGGCACAATCACATCGACATTATCGCCTGCTTTATGACCTAAAAAAGCCTGAGCAAAAGGTGATGTAACCGAAATCTTACCTTCTTTTAAGTTAGCTTCACTTTCCGGAACTATTGTATAAACCTGCTGGGTGTTATTCTTGGTGTTACGGATAGTGATTTTTGAGAGCAATAGTACTTTGGATGTATCGATTTTGGATTCATCCAAAAGACGAGCATTAGCGACTAAATCCTGCAATTTGGAAATACGGGCTTCGAGAAGGCCTTGGGCCTCTTTGGCGGCATCGTATTCTGCATTTTCAGAAAGGTCACCCTTATCACGGGCTTCAGCAATAGCTGCAGCCGCTGCCGGACGCTCGACTGCAATCATATGATGAAGCTCATCCCTGAGTTTCTGCAACCCTTCTTCGCTATAATATTTAATTTCTGACATGATAATATAAAAGATAATGGATATTCTAAAAATTAGGAAAGGTTGTGATTAGCAACCTTTCCTAAATGTAATTCTATGTCACAATCGTATTAGAACTTGAAGCTAGCACCAATGGCATGAGTACCATTCATGGGGAAAGCATCTTTATACGAGTAGTCGATAGAGAGGAGCTGGCCACCATCCTTGTTAATAGGAATAATGAAGGAAGCACCAGCATTAAGGCCGGGATAAACAGTTGAGCGATCAGACTCGCTGAAGATATCAGACTGATAAACATAAGCTGCACGGAGCTGAACCATTTCAAATATTGAGTATTCCAAACCTAAAGAGATATTGTCTTTAAGGAATGCATTTGAAGTGAAGCTAGCAGCCAAGGTAATACGCTGATCTGCAGCGGGTAAAATAAAGTCGTAAGAAGCACCAATGTTCAAACAGGTGGGCAACTCGACGTTCGCAGTGCGGAACTCAACGGTCATGTCGTTACCAGCCTGGTTGGGGGTAGTGAAAGAGAGACCTGTTCCTTCAAATCCGAAAGAGGGACCCCAGTTTTTCAACGAAACACCGAACTTAAGTTGGTCTTCAGCACCTGTTACATATTGAATACCGGCATCTACAGCAAATCCAGAAGCAGTAACATTCTCGGTAGTTTCGTTAATAATCTTAACATTAACACCACCGTGGATACTTCTTGTGAAAGAGTGAGCATATGCCAAGTTGATATTCATGTATGTCGGAGAGAAAGTTCCTTGGAAACCTGGCTCGGGATTGGTCTCGGTGACAACGGGGATATCGCCAAAGCTGGTAGCCATAACGTAAACACCCAAAACACCTTGATCAAAAACGCGAACACCCAAACCGAAAGCGTTGATTGTAGCACCGCTAAGGAGACCTGATTTACCACCCAACCATGAAGTATTGCTATAAGCCACTTCAATTTTAGGAATGAATGCCAAACCAGCAACGTTGTTGTAGAAAGATTCCAAACCACGAACGTTTGCAATATTCACGCCACCCCAACCGCTGCTTCGAGCCCAGGGGTTCATTAACAACTCCGGAGCGCCGGCAGTACCGCGACGGTTGTCATTACCAGCCCAAAGGTCGGCTGTAGAAACACCCATCGACAGAACAACGACAGCTAATATTCTAAATATTTTTTTCATCTTAGTCAAAATTTTAATTGTTTACTTTAAGAGATTAGAATTGGAATGAGTTCAAGTCAGGTGGGCGCATGGTACCGAACCATTTAACTACGCGCTCGCCAATGCCGGGCACCTTAATGTGGATTAAGTACATACCGCTGGCAATTGGGAGACCAACATGGTTGAGCAAGTCCCAATCGAGAGTTGTAGCATTTTCAGCAGAAACAAGACGGCGAACGAGGGTACCATCGACAGTGAATATCGAGATAGTACAACCACCCTTAACCGTGGGCAAGTTGACGAAACGGACTTTGGTTTCGAGCTGACTTAAGGTCTCATAGGTAGAATAGCTGTAATATGGGTTAGGAACAACAGTAATGTGGTTCAAAAGCGAATCTCTGTAATCCTGTTCAGCGTTTTCAGCAGTAGCTTGCTGAGTCAAGGTAGCAACATCGTCGGTAAATTCGAACATGTACTTAGGATTATTGCTATTGGTGATAGGATTACCTGTTTCAACAACGCTCATGTTGTTCATACTTAAACGAGAGCCATAAGGAGTATTCACGTTAATATTGATGGTAACATCGCAAGGAATATCCTGAGGATTGGTGAAAGCATAACGATCGTGAACAAGAGGCATGTTAACCCATGCTGTAGAAGCATAGAACATAGAGATGGAGTCACGGGTAGGAATGAGCTTGTTGGAGGATTCTGAAGCGAGGATACCGTCCCAGAGGAAGTTACGGTCATTACGCGACTGGAGTAAGTTGTTAGAAGAATTCAACATTTTAACAGCCCAACGACCTGCATCGTAAGAAGGAGTCTTGAAGTTGGAAACCTCAACGCTAGAACCTGCTTTTTTGTAGTAAGGCTGGTTAACAGCATTCATTACATAGATGTAGTGACGACCGCCAAGAACATAATTCTGAGTACCGTCCATAAGAGTGCTTACGGGGTTCCACATCATGTCACGGCCATTGTACTGTACGTAACGAGAATCTTCACCGAAGAGGATGTTGAGACGTTCGCCAGTAGCGAGAGAAATTGCATAACCGGGGAACCAACCCATACCTTCCTCAGCAATGTAAGCGGGGTTGCTGGGATCGTCAGCATTAGCTTCGATGCCGAGATCTTCAATGGTCATACCGTTCTTGTCGACAGAGAGGTGCTTACGCATTTGGAATCGGTGAGCCTGACCTTCGGATTGAGTGTGGTCATCACACATTTCGATAACAGGACAACGGGTCCATTTTGAGGTATCGGAAGTAAGAACAATCTGAACGCTGGGAAGTTTGCTCATATCATTAAAGATAAGAGATTTGTTATTCGAATTGTTCATCAACTGACGGAGAGTTCTGTTATAAGAAGTCTTAGCGAGATGCGACTTAAGTGTTGCAGAAAGCTGCGCATGAGGTGAGTCAGCCAAAGTGTCGAAGGTTGCAGGATCAGCAATAAAGTATCTGAAAGAGAAACCGGGGTGATATTCGCGGGTAGAAACCAATGCATATGGAGACCACATACCGTTAACTACACCTTCGAATACTTGGTACTTATCGAGAGGAGCTGATGTTGCAGGGGTAGATCCACGTGAGGGTTGATAGTTGTAATAGTCAGCGTCGAGATATGGTTCGTATCCAGAAATGGGGTCGTCGGTATTAGAGAATGATACAACGTCAGATGCAGCGTACTGAGAACCTGAACGGATCCAGTTGTTCATTGCATAGCTGTCGTTATCGGGAATACCAGAGAGCCAAGCCATTGAGTTGTCGGCAAAAGTCATAGAAGAGCTGAGAACAGCACCGTCGTTGACGACACCACAAACCAAGACACCGGAATTGTTATCGATATAAATTGGAGTAGCTACAGGCTTGGGATTGGAGATAGCGATTGAGATACCTAAATCGAGGAAGAGCTGTTCATTGTAACGTCCGATAGTGTAATCAGAAGAATCAACGAAAACAGGAATGCTATCTGCGCCAATGTAGAGAGGAAGGTTTGTATCAGCATTGGTGATGAACCATTTTGAATTGGCGGAAGCGCCGACAAAATTGAGGGTGAATTTACCAGCCTTTACATTCAATGGGTCGATAACGCGTACGTTAACAGGGCCAAAGTTCTGCTCGTAAGTTGGATTAGCAATTACGCAAGGATTTTCCATGGTACGAGTAGGATTAGAACTCAATTGACCAGGAGCCATACCGGGAACACCGGGAGCACCCATAAGTTCTTCAACTGACTCTTTGGTAAGAACGAGGTTATTTCCACCATTACCGTAGCCTTCGATACGGGTAATATTGGGGCTCATACCAAATTCAGATTGGATAAGAGTACCACCATTTTCGGCAGAAGGATCGTGCGGGATAGCGGTTACAGAAGAGATTGTTCTTCCCCATTCGTCTTTACGACCTGCGAGGTAAGGCTCTTTCTGACCATCGAGGAAAGCGGCACTTGTTTGAGAATACTCTTTAAAGCGGTTGTGAGCGTAAGCCACACAGATATAGTAGTACTCTTGATTGTTAACAAGAGAAGTACTTGTACCTCTTGCAAATTGGTCGATGGTAACGCGGAATACGTGCTTGATACCTTTGTTCTCGCCTTGAACCATAACTTGGCCTGTCAAGAGACCAGTGGTAGAGTTGGTTTCGTAGTTAACCAAAGTTCCGATAGGAACAGAAGGTGAAGGATTCTCAACATATTCATTGTTGTCGTTAAGAACGATGGTGTCGTAGTAGTTTTCGATGTCGCACTGTGCAACCAAACGAGCTTTTGAGGGGTCTCCAATGTCAGCGATAGAGGTGTTAGCGTCTTTCAACTGATAAATTTGATAACCTTCAAATTTGTAGCTTCTTTGTTCATCGGTATAGGTTACAGAGTTACCTTGTGCATCGGTGTAAGAACGAACGATGGCAGGGTCGATTTCAGAATATTTCTCACCGAAGTTGTTGGATTCAGGGTTATCGTAGGTAATATACAGAATGATTTCGTTGGAAAGTTCCTGAACTACCAATGTAGGAGCGTCGGGACCGTCGAGAACTTTGAAACAGTTTTCGAAGAGAGACTGGCAGACGTCGTCGATTTCACGGAGGAGTTCAACAGAAGACCAAGCGTTACCGGAGGTGGCCTGAGCAAAAGGAATACCTACGGTAATATAGTTCAAAGCACCGGGTTTGAGTGTGAAGGGACCAGCTGACTGCATGAAGCGGCGGTCACCGGGAGAAACTTGGTCACCAGAGGTAACTTCAGACCAGTCGTTGGGGTTAACAGTAGGAACGACACCATCGGTACCCCAATGGAGCGGGTCGCTATCGCCTGGGAACATGAAGTCGCAAGCGGGGTTGTCAACAACGGTACCATTACCACCGTGGGTCATACGTTGACCGGTTTTCCAATAACCACGCAAATAGGTGTAGTAGTCAGAAGCTTTGGTGGGTTCACCGTTAACACTATTCAAGTCGTTGTTGTAGTATACGAAACGGCGCATACCGAAACGTTCGTCGTCAACAATGTTATTACCAAAGTTGACACCGTTGATAGCACAGTTACCAACCTGGTCGCCTGGCTTGAAATACCAAGCATCAGGGTAATAAAGGTCAGCGTCATCAGTCAGACTGATGGTGTCGTAGGTACCGTCAGGGAGGAGATAACCGTTGAGCGCTTCGGGATAATAAAGTCTCATTTTTTCGATGTCGATTTTGGGGTTATCCATACCATCGGGATCCATGTAAGGACCTTGGAAGAAGTCGATACCAACTGCTGGGGGGATTCCTGAATATGAGCCTGAACCAGGGCCATCGCTTTCGTCACCATTGTAGCAGTAACCAAGACCACGTTTTACGTCGCAACCAACGAAGTCATCATGAGCATAACCCAAATCGGGGTCAACCCACTGACTGAAGTAAGTGTCTTTCAACTCATAGGTAGAACGGTTGATGATTTCGTATGAGTAGAAAGTCATATTGTTGATTTCGTCATTGGTAGAGAATGCAAAAGCCTGAGCACGGATTTCGAGACCGATAGGTTGGCCATCGGTTTCGGTATGAACATTACCCATATCGTTGAAAACCCACCAAATGGTTTGGTCGCCTTTGAGAACCTGGTCGGAGAGGATACCTCCCTTAAGAACTGCATCTTCATAATACTGGTCTTCCATGGTCGGAGCCGGAGTGTAGTTCTCACCTGGGTTAAGAGCGGCCTTAAGGGTACGGGGACAAAGTTCATTGTCGAAATCGTAATAGGGGTAGTCACCATTTTCCCAGCTGTATTCACCATCGCCATCGGCATCGAAGAAGGGTGCCAAATATTTGGTTTGACCCAAAGCGGTGTTACCGTGAGCGGGCCATTCCTGAACGATTTGAGGAACGAGCGAGGGGTCGAAGGTGGCCTCATTTTTCTCAACACCGTCTTCAGTATAGCTGAACATTGACATCAGTTGCTGAACATCGGATTTAGAGATCAAGAAGTGCTTGTCGTATTCGTTACAAACAGCGAGGTCGACAGAGGCAGAGCCATCGATGGTAAGAGGACCTGGCCAGAAGTCGTCACCGTCTTGACCGAAACGGAGAGCGGCGATACGAAGTTGGTCATTGATGTCAGTACCACCAATCCAAAGAGCGGCACAATAAAGAGGACAGGTATTGCTGTTTTTTGGTAGGTGATATTGAGCCACACTACCATCGTACCACATGTTACCATAGCCATTGATCATGGCACGTACATTGTTGACATTTAATTCTGCAGTACTCTGAGCTCTTTTACACTGAGCAGCTTTAGAGAGTTCGGCTCTTGGTTTGGAAGACTGCTTCGCGCCGATGAATTTTTCAGCGAAAGCAGTTCCCGTCAAAGAGGAGAACAACAAAGCCACTATCACTAATTTGCTAAATATATTTTTCATTGTTTATAAATTTATTTACACGTTTAGGTATTAGAATTGATAGGTCAATGCGAGCTTTAAGAGACGCGGAGTGGAATAGTTCCAGTTAGCGTTGCTCAAATAGATAGTGTAAAGATCTCTATAAGAGGTTGGGTCGAGATAGTTGTTGATGATAGCCTGCATTTTGTCGTCATCATATCTGTGTCTAATTATAGCGGAGATAACAGCAGAACGATCATATCGTCCAACTGGAAGTGTCACGCTGCAATAACGATATCGCTGTCCATATTGCTCCTCATCTTCAATCTCTTCTATATTAAAATTAATGGTATACACCTTTTGACCGAGATGTCTGTCACAGGTCACAAACTGAGGTTCTTCGTTTGAGTAATTAAATATTGCCATAATCATTTAAAAGTTTAGTTGCTACTGTATATTTTCGTTTAATTTTCACTTTTCGATAGCCACCCTCAACATAACACACTTTCCAAAAATATTTACACTTGTTAAATGCCGCCCTTCTAATAGCATAGCTATTGCAATGTATTAAAAATCCAAAATAACTGTTGATAGCGCTCACTGAACGTTCAAGTGACATCAAATCCATCATATTTGCTCCGTTACTGGAGTGCACGCACTTACATATCCTGTCTAAGACAATGATTGCATCACACATGGAACCGACCGTGCGATTACCGAGATAAACCCTAAACTGTTTGATAACGCTGCCTACAAATTTTATCCCCTTTTTAACTTCCTGCAAATAGAACTTGTCAACGTGGAGTTCCAAGTGGAGCTTTTCGGATAAATATCTTGAAGCCAAATGATACAAATCTATTATATCTTGTTTTTTAGCTCCGGTAATGCTGAAATCATCGACAAAACGAACATACCTACAACCTCGTTTCTTACATTCACTTAATATATACCCATCAAAAAAAGACATATAAAAGTTTGCAAATAACTGACTGGTCAAATTACCGATAGGCATTCCCGTCAAGGGATCTGCATAAAACAAACTCTTGTGTGGTTCCAATCTATCCCATAGCGTAAGATCACCTTTTCTTTTGCAATCGTTCTGTGGAGCGTGACGGATTGTTTCTGTAGTAAGATAAATCAAGGTCTCAATGTCAGAGCCTTTATAATGTTGGCGTATAAACGGAACCAACAACTCCTCCAGTATTGCACAGTCTATGTGCATAAAAAATGAACGAATATCAAACTTTCCAACCCAAGCCTCCCGTGTATAAAATGAGCTAACAAACTTCATATCATCACTTAGTCTTTCAACAGCTGCTGTAGTGCCAAAGCCAACACGACAATTAAATGAAACATTGCCTTGGGATTCAAAGCGTGCCTCAAACAATGGTTCCAATCGCAAACAAATCCAATGTTGCACCACCCTATCGCGAAATTGGGCATCGAACACCTCTCTAAGTTTAGGGCGGGTAACCACGAAACATGTGCTTGTAGTCGGTTTGTATGTTCTGGTGATAGCTTGGTATGCTAATACAGGGATATCCTCTTCTGCAAATAATCTATATAGCGTACATTGATGACCGGTCTTTTTATGCTTACAGCAATCGTAAAAGGCTTTCACCCAACTCTGGACTTCGTTCTCATATTCGCACACAGCCCTAACGACGTTACTGTTATACTTGTTGTTGTTGTTGAAATTACCAGAAGAGAAATTGACGTACCAAGCGTTGGTCTGGTTGTTCTCGGAACTGGCCCACCGCGCCGAAGCTGTATAATTGCTCATTATACCATTGTTAATGGCTTTAGCAAAGATATTTAGATCTGACGCTGTTCCCTGACGATAATACCAATATTGCCTCATCAATTCGCCGACTGCTGGAAGATACCAGTTGTGGGCTTTGAACTTATCCACCAGTACTTCATCCTTTTCAATATCAGGCTCATAAGCATAACAGAAAGATGCGGCAGGCCAGTAATATTGTTGATATTTAGTCGCACCTCCATTGGATGCAATGATGGCATCTAACAATTCTCGCAGATTTTCCATTTCCGGCTTCACGCATATACCATCTTTGTATTGGGCTGCTGGGATAGCTAATCCAGCTGCGTCTAACACTTGGTTACGATGCGCAATAATAGCCAGCGTGTGATGAAGTCCAGCAGGTACTTTTTCATCTTCCTTAATCCCATCTCCCGCCACAGAGAGCATGGCTGATGTGATAGATTTTAAACCTATGTCTCCGGCAGCCGTATTTTCAGCAAAACCGGTAGCAAATCCATACTTATCACCGTTCACTGGATCACGATAATTGTCATCACGGATATAATTAGAAGCATTAAGCCCATCTTCCTGTGTCTTGTTTAAACCATACGAGGTTATGTTGACTATATTGGCAATGTCGTATACGTTAGAAATACCATCAAAAGTGATACCTGTTATACCATTTGTGTTATCCCCGCTATATAACCCCCATGGGATACTCGTAGAATTATTGCGTCCTACCACATCTTTCAACGCAACCATACGTCTGTCTGGAACGCCATCCGCCCTATCCGTATCTCCGATATAGAAACACACACCCACCACCGACCTCAAAGGGTTACGTATATCACTATACGAACCATCTGAATATACATAATCCCCCAGTTCATAGAGATATAGCGGCGCAGTTATCGTTAATGTCTTTTCCGTTGTCACAATGGTACACGTTAAAGTTACAGTCAATGCGGTCTCGCTTATCTTAGACACTGTAACCAAGCCTGTCCGTTCATCTACTGAAGCGTAAGATGACTGAGAAATAGACCATTTCAAAGACACTAAATTATTGGCATTAGGGCTGTTAGGTATAATAACGAACTGCCGCGTCCCGGAAGTGCGGAACGTGTTATCTCCACCGATTTGCGCATTACTGATTGAGCGCTGTACATAATTTACAGTCAATGGATTGTTATGATCATCAATATTTCCGAATTTTTCCATTAACGCTCTTTTCAATTCAAAAGTCATATATTCGGTTGAAGCCAGCGAAATCGTACCTGTAACCTTCACGTTCGGAACATTGACAAGCCAACGCAAAAAATCAGCCGTTACGTTCTCCCACCTGTCTGACCTCCAATTTACGTAACTGGCGGTTCTCATCTGTTTCATTGTGTTTTGCGTCGTACAGCTCCGCAATAGTATTGTATAAATCAAGAGAACCCACATTATCACCAATCACAAACGATGTCAGGTATGTGTATCCATCGAGCGTCAGCGTGGATAGACTTGGCAAATCTTTGATTTCAAGCTCTGTCAGATATCCCCCTAATCTGATATCCGAAAGGAGTTTTG
>CALEPD010000201.1 GCA_937910265.1 uncultured Bacteroidales bacterium | reverse complement strand
CTCTGTTTGGCTACGGGCTTCCTATACCGGATATGAGTTGTATGAGTCGCGCCTTATATTGCGCAACGGCGAAAGACGAGAGCTGCTCATCGAGCTGAAGCCTTCGACCACCACGCTCGATGCCTTCAGCGTGGTTGACGACAAGGTGCGCAATTCGACATTCACCCAGATTGAGATACAGAAACTTGAAAATACCGTTGGCCCCAATGCCGGAGTGGAGGGGTTGCTGAAAACACTTCCCGACGTGAGTTCGAACAACGAGATGTCGTCACAGTATTCGGTGAGAGGCGGCTCGTATGATGAGAACCTGGTGTATATCAACGGCGTTGAGGTTTATCGTCCGATGTTGGTCAGAAGTGGTCAACAGGAGGGTTTGAGTATTATCAATCCCGATATGGTGGACCACATACTCTTTTCGCCGGGAGGTTTCGATGCAACGTATGGCGACAAGCTGTCGTCGGTGCTCGACATCACCTATAGCCGACCGACGGAGAATGTGGCCAAAGTGTCGGCGGGCTTTCTCGGCGCATCGGCCTCGTTGCAGGGGGTGGTAAAGGAGAGGTTTACCTATTCGCTGGGTTTCCGCCGTCATTCAAACAAATATATTTTCCAATCGCTCGACACCAAGGGCAACTACAACACCGCCTATACCGATTTGCAGGGGGTGTTTGCCTACAAGGTGAACGATAGGTTCGAGATTTCGGCCTTGGCGCTTCTTACACGGAACCGCTATCATCTCATACCCCTCACGCAGCGCACAAAGTTCGGGTCGTTTTCGGAGACATATGAGTTGGACATCTATTTCGACGGACAGGAAACCGACAGCTACAACACAGCCCTGGGTGCACTTATATTGAATTGGAGTCCAGACGATGAAACCCAACTCCGATGGATCACCTCGTACCAGTCCAACAGCGAGCAGGAACTGTACGATGTGCAAAGTCAGTACTGGCTTTATGAGGTGAATATGGGCAAGCATGTGGGCGACACCAGCCGTTTTGACCGTGGCGTGGGCACGTATCTCGAACATGCGCGCAACTATCTCGATGTTTCGATTCTTACCTCGGAATTCAATGCCACGAAATATGTGCTGCTGGGAAGTTGGAACGTGGGTGTGAAATGGCAATACGACCGCATTGACGACCGTGTGAAGGAGTGGAAGTGGGTTGATAGTGCCGGCTACAGCATCCCGTCGTCGCCCTTTGTTCCCGGCGACAGCAACAATATGCCCGTTGCTCCTATTTTGCAGCAATACAGCCGTGCGCATAACCAGGTGGCCACAAGCCGATGGTCGGGCCATCTGCAGCGTGACCTTAATTTTGTGACCCGTGACGATACCGAGATAAAAGCCATTCTGGGAGTGAGAGCCCAGTATCATAGTGTCGACTTCCTGTCGATGCCCGGTGTGGAGAAAAACAACGAGCTGTTGGTGAGTCCGCGCATGAGTCTCAACGTGAAGCCCGACTGGAAGCATGACATGCTGTTCCGTACCGCTTTCGGCCTCTATCAGCAGTCGCCATTTTACCGTGAGATGAGGTACCGCAACGGAACGCTCAACCCCGATATCGAATCGCAGAAATCGTACCAGATAATTGAGACTTTCGACTGGAATTTCAATGTATGGAACAAGCCGTTCAAGTTGACTGCCGACCTCTATTATAAGTATGTCACCGACCTGATTCCCTACACCATCGACAACATGCGGTTGCGCTATGATGCCGAAAACAATGCCAAGGCATACGCCACTGGCTTGAGTGTGCGGTTGAACGGCGAGTTTATCGAAGACATCGAGTCGTGGGTGAGCCTTTCGTTGATGCAGACTCAGGAGGATATCGAGGGTGATGGCAACGGTTGGATACGCCGACCCACCGACCAACGTTTCTCCTTCAAGATTTTTTTTCAGGACTATATCCCCAATTTTCCATGGTGGCGCATGAGCCTGAGTTTGATCTACGGAAGCCGTTTGCCGGTGACTTACCCCAACCAAGACGACCGCAACACCATTTTCTCGCTGCCGCCATACTATCGCATCGATTGGGGCAACACGGTTCAACTCTCGCGTTTCGACGCTTTCAAGCGCTCCTCGTTGGCACGCTATATCGATGATTTGTTGCTGAGTGTCGATGTGTTTAACCTCTTCAACTATCGCAATACGGTTTCGTATATATGGGTTTCGGATTATGAGAACTACTACATTCCCGTGCCCAACTATTTGACCGCGCGTCAGGTTAATTTGAAACTCACTGTTACATTTTAGTTTATTTCAAGGTTTTGCTTATGTACGATCTCGACTCGTTGCTTCCCGAAAAACATGTCATGCCCAACGGCAATCTCATATATGGATTCAAGTCCGACAGCCTGCAGCTGTTGCGTCTCGATTTCACCTTTGAGGCAGGTTCGTTTTACCAACCCCAACTGCTTGTGGCGCGTGCCGCAAACAGGCTTTTTTCCGAAGGCTCGAAATCGCATTCGGGCAAATGGATCGCCGAATATATGGATTTCCGTGACATAAATGTTGAGAAGGATGTGGGCAATTACAATTCTGTGATTACGGTGTATATGCTCCGTAAATATGCCGACGACTTCCTTCCGTTGCTGCTCGAGCTGTTTCGCGAACCGTTGTTCGACAAAAAGGATTTCGATGTGTTTTGCACCAAATTGAAACTCCAATTGCAAACCATGGCACGCAAAACCAATGGGGTGGCGCGCAAACTTTTCTACCAATCGGTGTTCGGCTCCGAGCATCTCTACGGCCGACATGCCGAACCGGAGGATGTGGACAAGCTGCAGCTGATGCAGGTCGAGCAGTTCTATCACCAGCATTACGATCTTTCGAAAGTGCATATCGTGGTGAGCGGCTGTTACGACGATGCTTTGTTGAGTAGGATAGGTGAGTTGTTTGGCAGCGAAAAGGCCACATCCCAACTGTCTCTGCACAAGAAAATGGACATGCCCATTTACCAAGGGAAATCAATCAGGCATAAAATGGACGATGTGTCGCAAGCCTCTATCCGCGTGGGTTCGGTGCTTCCCTATTCAATTGACGATGCCGAGTATTTTAAATTCATGGTTTTGAACACTGTGTTGGGAGGCTATTTCGGTTCACGTCTCATGAGCAACATCCGTGAAGACAAAGGCTACACTTACGGCATATACAGCAACACCCAGGCGGGGCGTGACTATATCTTTTTCAATGTCTTCTCCGA
The DNA here is from genome assembly GCA_937910265.1 of uncultured Bacteroidales bacterium. Lineage (GTDB taxonomy): Bacteria > Bacteroidota > Bacteroidia > Bacteroidales > P3 > Colimorpha. The sequence goes on along the minus strand of CALEPD010000201.1, from coordinate 7,398 downwards.
TGTTGGACTTGAGGTTGCCGAGTCGGCCATGAGCGAATTTTACAACGAAATCGACCGCCTCTGCAGCGAGAGTATCCCCGATGCCGAGCTCGATCTGGTGCGCAGTGTCATGAAGGGCGATTTTATACGCAGCATCGACGGTGTGTTTGAGCGTGCTGAGCGTTTCCGCCTGATGTCGCTGAAGGGCATCACCGAGCAGTTCACCGCACAATTACATCAAGCAATCGAAACGGTTACGCCTGCCCAATTGCGCGATATTGCGCAGCGGCGTTTCGCCCGAGACACCATGGTCGATATCATTGTCAGTTAGTCGTCAATATACAAAACAGCCCTGTTGCAATCAGTCATTCAACAGGGCTCTTTTTTTCTTATCTGATACCTGTGTCGGAACCCTTGTCAAGAATCCACTTTTGTTGTTGATAATAGGATTGTTAATTTTTTCTATCATATCCTTTTTTATTTGTATATTTGCATTTTTCATAACAGATAATTATTGTTGTAAATTATTAAGAATAAGTATTATATAATATAATGAAGAAATTAGCTGTGGTCGCTTTTGGCGGCAATGCATTGTTGCGCAGTGGTCAGAAAGGAACATATCAGGAACAAATATCCAATGTAGATGAAACCTGCAATTGTTTGTGCAATCTCTTGAAACGTGATTACAATATAGTTATCGGACATGGTAACGGTCCTCAGGTGGGCAATGTCATGTTGCAACACGAAGAGGGCAAACGTGCCAATATCCAGGCCATGCCTATGGATTTCTGTGTGGCCGAAACTCAAGGCTCCATTGCCTACCTCATTGAAATGGGTTTGCGCAATGTTATGGCCCGCAACGGTATACAACGCGATGTGGTTACACTGGTCACTCAGGTGGCAGTCGACAAGAACGACCCCATGTTTACCAATCCCACCAAGCCCGTAGGCCCCTATTACACCAAAGAGCAAGCCGACGAATTGGCTGCATCCACCGGCGCCGTTTACAAAGAAGATGCCAAAGGCCGCGGCTGGCGTAAGGTGGTTGCCTCACCCAAGCCCGTTCGCATCAACAACATCAAGATTGTTGAGCAATTGGCTCAAGCCGGCAACATTGTTGTAACTGTCGGAGGTGGCGGTATCCCCGTGGTTGAGGAAAATGGTCAGGTTTCAGGTTGTGAGGCAGTCATCGACAAAGACCTCGCCTGCGCTCTTTCAGCAGTGCAGATCGGTGCCGACGAATTCTACATCCTCACCGACGTTCCCAAGGTGTACATCAATTTCCGCAAGGAAAACGAGCAGGCACTCGACGTTATAACCGTTGAGCAAGCCAAGCAGTATCTTGCCGAAGGTCAGTTTGCCGAAGGCAGCATGGCTCCCAAGGTGCGTGCCGGCATCATGTTTGTTGAAAATGGTGGAAAAGAGTGTGTTATCACCGAGGCTAGCCAGCTGGACAATCCTGCTTGTGGAACACGTATCGTAAAATAATTTACAACCCGAATCCAACACGATGTGTGGTTGGTGACAGCGGGATATGACTTTGCAATACAATAAAAGAAAATAACTAACATTTATTAAATAAATAATTATGGCTTACAATTTAAGAAATCGTAACTTTTTGAAGATTCTCGACTTCAGCCCGAAGGAGTTGAACTATCTTCTTGATTTGGCTCGCGACCTTAAACGCGCAAAATATGCAGGTACCGAACAACCTACATTGAAAGGCAAAAACATCGCTCTCATTTTCGAGAAAACTTCAACCCGTACCCGTTGCGCTTTCGAGGTTGCCGCTTACGACCAGGGTGCACACGTTACCTATCTTGGCCCTTCAGGCAGTCAGATCGGAGTAAAAGAGTCTATGGCCGACACTGCACGCGTACTTGGCCGTATGTACGATGGTATCGAATACCGTGGTTTCAAACAAGCCACCGTTGAGGAATTGGCAAAACATGCCGGCGTTCCCGTATGGAACGGTCTCACCAACGAGGCTCACCCCACACAAATTCTCGCCGACTTCCTCACTATGCAGGAGCACGTCGACAAACCCCTCAGCCAAGTTACCTTCGCTTATGTTGGCGACGCTCGCTTCAACATGGGCAACAGCTTGATGGTTGGTGGTGCCAAAATGGGCATGGATGTCCGCATCATCGCTCCCAAGGCTCTTCAGCCTGAAGCTTGGTTGGTTGAGAAATGTCAGGAAATCGCCAAGGAAACCGGCGCTACCGTTACCGTTACCGACGATTCCGTAGCAGGTGTTAAAGGTTGTGATTTCATCTATACCGACGTATGGGTATCCATGGGCGAACCCGCCGAGGTTTGGAAAGAGCGTATCGACATGCTCCGTCCGTACCAAGTTAACGCACAGATGATGCAGAACACCGGCAACCCCAAATGCAAATTCATGCATTGCTTGCCCGCCTACCACAATCTCGAAACCCAAGTTGGCCGCGACGTTCACGAACAATTTGGTCTCGATGGTATCGAAGTTACCGAGGATGTATTCGAAAGCTCAGCATCGATTGTTTTCGACGAGGCAGAAAACCGTATGCATACAATTAAAGCAGTAATGGTTGCAACACTCGGAGACTAACCTCAATATAGTAAAATAAGGGTTTAAGGTCGAAAGATACCTTAGACCCTTAAATCTTTTAAAAGAAACAATTATTGTAAATTGTCATGAATAAGAAGAAAACAATTGGATGGATTATTTCCGTTGTCTTGATGCTTGTGGTTTGGTGCCTGCCGGTTGATGCTTTCGGCATACCCGGATTGAGCATCGTCGAAAAACGTGTCATTGCAATTTTTATCTTTGCCGCAGCCATGTGGATCTGCGAGGCGGCTCCCATCTGGACCACCTCCGTTTTGGTCATGGTGCTGATGCTTGTCGCCACAAGCGACAGCATGTTCGCCCTCATGCGTCCCGATGGTGTAGTGCCCGAAAACGCCATCAGCTACAAGGCCATCATGGCGGCTTTCGCCGATCCCACCATCATGCTTTTCATGGGTGGTTTCGTATTGGCTATTACGGCTTCCAAATACAAATTCGATGCCGCTCTTGCCAAATTCCTTATGAAACCTTTCGGCAAGAAACCCCACATGGTAATGTTGGGCTTCATCCTTATCACCGCGTTGTTCTCGATGTTTATGAGCAACACCGCCACTGCTGCAATGATGCTGGCAATCCTTACCCCTGTGCTTGCCAAGATGCCTGTCGACGGTAAAGGCCGTATTGGTATGGCTCTGTCCATCCCTGTGGCTGCCAATGTCGGCGGTATCGGTACTCCCATCGGAACTCCCCCCAATGCTGTTGCTGTCAAATATCTCAATGACATGATGCCCGAACCTGTCGGTTTCGGCTCATGGATGATGGTGATGGTTCCTATCGTTTTGGTTATTCTTGCCCTTTCATGGTTGTTCCTTTGCCGCGTGTTCCCCTTCCGCAAAGGCCTGCAACTTGAAGTCAACATCGAAGGCGAGTTCGACAAGAGCCCCAAGGCTTGGGTCGTTTACATTACTTTCATCTCCACCATTCTTCTCTGGGTTACCGGAAAGGTTACTGGATTGAATGCAAATGTCGTTGCGTTGATTCCGTTGGCAGTTTTCTCCATCACAGGCATTTTCGACAAGAAGGATTTGTCTAAAATCGACTGGGATGTATTGTGGCTTGTTGCCGGTGGATTCGCTTTGGGCGTCGGCCTCGACAAAACAGGTTTGGCTTCCCACCTTGTCGAAGCCATTCCGTTCCACACCTGGCCGGTAATGCTCGTTCTTATCGGTAGCGGATTGCTCTGCATCGTTATGTCAACCTTCATGAGCAACAGCGCCACTGCCGCTTTGCTTATCCCCATCCTGGCAGCTGTCGGCACCGGCATGCAAAACGAATTGGGCGCCTTTGGTGGCGTTCCCACATTGCTCGTGGGTCTCGCACTCTCGGCTTCATTGGCCATGTCGTTGCCTATTTCCACTCCTCCCAACGCACTCGCCTATGCCAAAGGTTTCCTCACTACCGGACAAATGGCAAAAGTGGGTATCTTTGTAGGATTGGTTGGCATGTTGGTAGCTTACATTGTTCTTATTTTTGCAGGTAAGGCAGGTTTGCTCTGCTAAGAAATCGTTGATACTATGAACAAGTTTTCTGTAATGATAATGATGATGGCTCTTGCATGGGGTGCAACCGCGCAAGAGACGTCGTCAAAACCCAAGGACGATACTCCTAAAAAGAAGTCCGTAACGGTGAAACCCTACGGTTTTATCCGCAATTACCTGAACTACGACAGCCGTAGCACTTACACTGCCGTGGGTGGCGAGTACAACATGATTCCATACGACGAGAAATGGAACAGCGACCATACTTGCGACCTCAACGATGTGGCTCACATCCAGCTGCAGGCCATCACCACACGTATAGGACTCAACCTTTCGGGTTCCGAGCTCATGGGTATGCAGAGCAGCGGTAGAATCGAGGCCGACTTCGGTGGATTTGGCACAACCAACACCGTATTCCGTATCCGTCATGCTTTTGTAAAGCTCTCCGATTCCCGCACAGTAAAAGCTGCCGACGGTAGCGAGCGTACCAACACCAGCGAGTTGTTGTTGGGCCAGACGTGGCATCCACTCGGAGGCGACATCATGCCCGATGTGTTGGGTATGGCCGCCGGCGCGCCTTTCCGTCCCCATAGCCGCACTCCTCAGTTGCGCTATATCGGTTATCATGGCAATTTCGGATATACTGCGTCGCTGCTTTATCAGAATCAGTATATGAACAATGGCCCCAAAAGTGCTACCGATCTTACCTCCACCAACAGCACCAGCTATGCACTCAATGCCATCGTTCCCGAAATCTTTTTGGGTCTCAACTACCGCAACAACGGTTTCTATGCCCAGTTCGGTATCGATGCGCAAACCATCCGTCCGCGCACCCATGCCCTCAACCAGGAAAATGTTGTATGCAAGGTCGACGAAACTGTGCACTCCTTAACCCCCACACTCTACATGCAGTACGTCGGGTCGAAGTTCTCAGTCAAATTCCGCACCTTGCTGGCTCAAAACACCAGCCACCTCAACCAATTGGTCGGCTATGGCGTTACCGGCTACAACACTGTCGACGGCTCTTTCAACTATGCTCCGCTCAAAGCCTCCATCAGCTATCTTAACCTATCGTATGGTAAAACCTATCGCGCTAACCTCTTCTTCGGTTACATGCAGAATCTGGGAACCGACGAGAAACTGTACAATTACGATGGTGGTTATCTTATCTACCTCAAGGGTGGCAACAATTTCACCCGCTTGGGTGGGGTGTGGCGTGTAGCCCCATCAATTTCGTACAATGTAAAGGCCTTCAACATTGGACTCGAGTACGAAATCACTGCTGCCCAATATGGCGATTTGAACGAATACGGAGTTCCTGTCTATAATTTACACAACGTTGTGAACCATCGTTTGTGTGCCCTTGTCAAGTACAATTTCTAACAAGGCGATACCAATCGACTGAATTCATTCTACCATTACCCCGATGCTTTCAAGCGTCGGGGTTTTATATTGTAGTTCGACTTTAATGCCAACCTTCCGGCTTTTTCCCCCAACCCGCATTCAGTCAACCCCAGCGACACGCCATAGGTTCATCCAATTGGTGTGTAAAAATGACATCCAATTGTGCCGTTTTTGTGACAAAATGTCATATATTCGTATTTGGTATTGTTTATGTTAAGATACAAGTGAAAAACAAACCACAAAACCATCATTAAATTATTATGAATTTAAACAATTTCACCATCAAGGCACAAGAGTCGATTCAAAAGGCGCAGCAGGTTGCTCAGGCCCATCAGCATCAAGCCATCGACACCGTCCACCTTCTCAAGGGTATTTTGAGCGAAGACGAGAATGTTGCCCCCTATCTTTTGAAGAAGATGGAGGTCAACCTTCCGCATCTACTACAGCAGGTTGATGCTTATCTGCAAAATCAGCCCCGTGTCTCGGGTGGCAGCCAGTATTTGAGCAACGATGCCAACCAGGTATTGCTCAAGGCATCGCAGAAGGCCACAGCCATGGGCGACCAATTTGTGTCGGTCGAACATCTGTTGTTGGCTTTGACCTCTGGCCGCGATGCTGCCGCCGACATGTTGAAGAAAAGCGGTGCCAGCGAGAAAGGTGTTACAGCCGCCATCGCCGATTTGCGCAAAGGCTCCAAAGTGGGTAGCCAAACTGCCGAAGAAAGCTTTAACGCTTTGGGCAAATATGCCAAAAACCTCAATCAGTTGGCTCTCTCCGGCAAGCTCGACCCCGTTATCGGCCGCGATGATGAAATCAGACGTGTGTTGCAGATTCTTTCGCGACGCACCAAAAACAACCCCATCCTTATCGGTGAGCCTGGTGTAGGCAAAACTGCCATCGCCGAGGGGTTGGCACACCGCATAGTGGGTGGTGACGTTCCCGAAAACCTCAAGTCCAAAACCATCTTCAGTCTCGACATGGGGGCTTTGGTAGCAGGCGCCAAATACAAAGGCGAGTTCGAGGAGCGTCTCAAAAGCGTTATACGCGAAGTGGGAGAATCCGATGGCGAAATCATCCTCTTCATCGACGAAATCCATACCCTTGTAGGGGCTGGCGCCGGCGAAGGGGCCATGGATGCCGCCAACATTCTCAAGCCGGCGTTGGCGCGCGGCGAATTGCGTGCCATCGGCGCCACAACCTTGGCCGAGTATCAGAAATATTTCGAGAAAGACAAGGCCCTCGAACGCCGCTTCCAAAGCGTACTCATCGAAGAGCCCGACGTGGCCGACACCATATCCATTTTGCGTGGCCTCAAGGAACGCTATGAGGTACACCACAAAGTGCGCATCAAAGACGAAGCCATCATCGCCGCCGCCGAACTCAGCAACCGATACATCAGCAACCGTTTCCTCCCCGACAAGGCCATCGACCTCATCGACGAGGCCTCCGCCAAATTGCGCATGGAAATCGATTCGGTTCCCGAAGAACTCGACGAACTCGAGCGCCGCATCCGTCAGCTCGAAATCGAACGTGAGGCCATCAAACGTGAAAACGACCAAGACAAACTCCATCACCTGGCGTCCGAGATAGGTCTTCTCAGCGAGCAGCGCAATCAAGTTAAGGCCCGCTGGCAGAACGAGAAAAAGGTGGTCGAGGAAATCCAGGCCGAAGTGCAGAACATCGAAAACTACAAGTTCGAAGCCGAGCAGGCCGAGCGTGCAGGCGATTACGGCAAAGTGGCCGAGCTGCGCTACGGACGCATCAAGGAGGCCGAACAGCATGTCGACCAGCTCAAGCAGCAACTCAAGCAGATGCAGGCCGAGCAGCCCATGGTGGGCGAGGAGGTCGACAGCGAGCAAATCGCCGAAGTGGTCTCCAAATGGACCGGCATCCCCGTCAAACGCATGCTCCAAAGCGAGCGCGAGCGTC
>CALEPD010000200.1 GCA_937910265.1 uncultured Bacteroidales bacterium | reverse complement strand
AAGAGAAATTCAACCTTCTCGGAAACGGACACAACGACATGTCTTGCCGTATCGTTGATATGTTCACTCCTATCGGAAAGGGACAGCGAGGCCTGATCGTCGCACAGCCGAAGACCGGTAAGACAATGCTTCTTAAGTCAATCGCCAACGCTATTGCTGACAACCATCCGGAAGTGTACATGATAGTTCTTCTTATCGATGAACGTCCTGAGGAGGTTACCGATATGCAGCGTAGTGTTAAGGCCGAAGTTATCTCCTCAACGTTCGATGAACCTGCTGAGAATCATGTGAAAATTGCCAACGTAGTGCTCGAAAAAGCAAAGCGCCTGACCGAGTGCGGACACGATGTGGTTATTGTGTTGGATTCCATAACACGACTCGCACGTGCGTATAATACGGTGCAGCCCGCATCCGGCAAAGTGCTTAGCGGTGGAGTTGAGGCTAATGCCTTGCAAAAACCCAAGCGATTCTTTGGCGCCGCGCGAAATATCGAAAACGGAGGCTCGTTGACTATCATTGCAACTGCTTTGACCGAAACTGGCAGCAAGATGGATGAGGTCATCTTTGAGGAATTTAAAGGTACCGGAAACATGGAACTTCAGTTGGATAGAAAGTTGTCCAACAAACGCATCTTCCCGGCAATCGATATACCTTCGTCCAGCACACGTCGCGACGACCTTTTATTGCCACAAACCGTTTTGGGCCGAATACTGGTGCTCCGCAACCAATTGACCGACCTCAACCCCGTCGAGGCAATGGAGTACCTGAAGAAACACATGTCCAATACACGTACCAACGACGAGTTCCTCTTCACAATGGATAAATAATGTATTGAGCATTTGTGGAATATACGTGCCAATCATTCTGAAACAAAAATTCCACAACCCAACAATACTGAAATAAACAATCTCGTTATTCGCTACATATGTAACGAACATTGTTGTCTTCACGACAGCAAACCCGGCGAAACGGCTAAAATAGGCTCTCCGTTTAAGCTGGAGTCTGTCGATAATCATACATAGAGCCTACATACTGTATATGAAAAGAGGTTTTGGTAGCGACAACCATTCTGGCATATGTCCGGAAGTATTACAAGCGTTGTCTTCGGCAAATGTAGACCATGCATTGGCTTATGGTGATGACGAATACTGTGCAAGTGTCGAAAATGTGTTTAAGGATTGTTTTGGCCCTCAGGCAAAAGTCTATTTCGTATTCAATGGAACTGGTGCCAATGTGTTGAACATCGACTTGATGTGTCGCTCACACCACGCAGTCATCTGTGCCGAAACAGCACATATAAATGTCGACGAATGCGGCTCTCCCCAGCGAATTGTGGGATGTAGACTTTTAACTGTGCACACCCCCGACGGTAAGTTGACTCCCGAGTTGGTGTGTTCCCGTATGGTGGGTTTTGGCTTCGAGCACCATTCCCAGCCCAAAGCTATATCTATCACCCAACCCACTGAGTTGGGCACCCTCTATACTATCGACGAGATGAAGGCATTGGCCGGTTTGGCCCATGAAAACGGAATGTCCCTCCATATCGATGGAGCCCGCCTCGCAAATGCTGCCGCGGCTATGGGGCTTTCCTTTAAGGAATTGACTACCGACGTCGGGGCCGATTGCGTCTCTTTCGGAGGAACCAAGAACGGAATGCTCATGGGCGAAAGCGTTGTCATACTGAACCCTGAATTGGATGTCGATGTCCGCTATCGCCGCAAGCAAATGGCTCAGTTGAGCAGTAAAATGCGCTTTGTGGCAGCACAATTCCAAGCCTATCTTGTCGAAGATGTTTGGCGTCGCAATGCCATGCACAGCAACAAAATGGCTCAATTGCTCTATCAAGCGGTAAAAGACATACCCTCACTTGAGGTGTTGTATAAGGTTCAGGTCAACAGCGTTTTTGTCAAGCTTCCCCGCGAGATTTGGCAGCGCCTGCAGCAAGAATACTTTTTCTACGATTGGGATTTCGACCGCGATGAAGTCCGTTGGATGTGTTCTTTCGACACCACCGAGGACGATGTGCGCGCATTTGTGGATACGCTCAAGAAAATAATTGCCGAATATACCTCTAACTGTAAATGATTTTTATGAGAAGAATTGTTGCAATTCTGTTGGCCCTGCTTGTCTCAGCTACAGCTTCTGCTCAGAAAAAGGGCAAGGCTACTGCCGATACGGTAGTGGGTCAGCAACGTTTGGAACAGGTGTTCCGTATGATAAACGATAACTATGTCGATACTCCCGATATGAACAATATGAGTGAGGTTGCAATTAATGCAATGCTCAAGGCTCTCGATCCCCATAGCTTGTATATCATTTCAAGCGATGTTCAAAAGGCCAACGAAGGTTTGCAGGGTAATTTCGACGGTGTGGGCATCTCTTTCCAGATTTTGAAGGATACAATCCGTGTTGTTGACGTTATCTCTGGTGGACCGTCCGAAAAAGTTGGAATCATGCCTGGTGATAAAATCTTGACTGTCGATGGTAAGGCTGCGGTGGGCGATAGTATCGACAATGATTTTGTTCAAAAACATTTGCGTGGACTAAAAGGTACTAAAGTGCAACTCCAAATTCTTCGTGGTACCCAGGTATTGCTGTTCAATGTAACAAGGGATAAAATTCCTATCTATAGCATCGACACTTATTTCATGGCCAACGACAGTGTGGGTTATATCCGTCTTATACGTTTTGCCCGCACAAGTGTTAGGGAATTCCGCAATGCATGCGGCGAACTTCGTAAGCAGGGCATGACTTCTCTGATATTAGACCTCCGTGGCAATACGGGAGGATTTCTCGATGTGGCATATGGACTTGCTAACGAATTCCTTTCAGGCAAAAAACTGATAGTCTATACCGAAGGCAGAACGCAGAAACGCCAGAATTTTGTCTCCAACAACCGTGGCGTTTTCAAAGATGGGAAACTGGCTGTCTTGATTGACGAGGGCAGCGCTTCCGCTTCCGAGATTGTAGCAGGTGCTGTCCAGGATTGGGATAGGGGAGTGCTGGTGGGACGAAGGTCGTTCGGTAAGGGATTGGTCCAGCGCATGTATACACTCGATGACGGTGGCCAGGTTAGGTTGACCACGGCACGCTATTATACACCGTCTGGCCGTTGCATACAGCGTCCCTACGATAAAGGTTCCGATGCCTACCGGAGCGATTTCAAGCAGCGTTACGACCATGGCGAGTTGGTTTGTGAAGATTCAATACAGTTGCCGGATTCTCTTAAATACAAAACCCATGGCGGCCGTGTCGTCTACGGTGGCGGTGGCATCATGCCCGACATTTTTGTTCCTATGGATACGACGCGGTTGAGCGACTTCTTTGTCGAAGTCAGAGGCAAGGGGATGTTGAATGAATTTACTTTGCAATGGGCCGATAAGCACCGTGATGAATGTAAGCAAATGGGATACGAGAAATTCCTTGCCCAATACGACTCTTTTCGCATCGACAGCCTGTTTGCAGTAGCAGCCGAAAATGCAGGAGTGAAACGCTATGTCGAAAGCGAAAGCGCTCAGCCTGAACGTATTCGTAAAAGCGACGAATACCAACACTTGGTTTTAAAGGCACTGATCGCCAAGTCTATTTTTGGCACAGAGTACTATTACAAAATCATGTGTGTAATCGACGATGTGTATTTGAAGGCTTTGTCCGAGTTTTGATTCCTCCTTATCGAGTGGATTTTAGCGTAAATCTGAAAGGGTTGCCAATGTGGTAACTGTTTCAGATTTACTGCATTAATAGATGTGTTTCATCTCGTTGCATTCTTGTGGTGCATGCGGTGGAGACGTGTTTTGTACCACAATTGATACTGTCCATTCGATAAATTCACAGTCATCTTTCCCGGCAGTACTTTTCCGGGAAGTCAGTCCTTTTTGTTTTGGTTAATACAATGTTGATAAAGAAAACGCTAAATCTATGAAATGTCGGACTTTTTTAGTATATTTGCATTTATTACATAAATAGTTTGTTGGAAAAATCTATTGTATAACAATATGATAAATAAGGACAATAGGGCTACTTGTGGCGTTGATGTGTCGTCTGAATACGGTCGTTTGCGTGCTGTATTGTTGCATCGTCCCGGACTCGAAATCGAAAGGATGACGCCGCAGACTACTGCCGATGCTCTATACAGCGATATACTGAATAAACGGATTGTTGATACAGAGTATAACAATTTCTGTGGCGTATTTGAAAAGTGGGCCGATGTCTACTATGTGGAGGACCTGTTGGCCACCATACTCGAGGACGATAAGATTAAAGAATATCTGGTGCGCGAAAGCTGCAAGTTGGACAAATGTCCCGATTTGGCCGATGCACTTCTTTCACAAGCACCCAGCCAGTTGGCTAAGAGTTTAATACAAGGCGTCGAAGATATCCATTGGGATGGATTGTCGTTCGACAGATATCGTCTCAAACCACTTTACAATCTCTTTTTCACACGCGACGCATCATCTACCGTTTACGATAAGGTGCTGATTAATACCATGTCATTCGATGTCCGTCAAAGAGAAACGCTAATCTACAAGGCAATTTTTGAAAATTATTTCAAGGCACAGACCATCACTGCAACCTTGGGCAGTCCCGATGCCCGTACCGAAGGCGGCGATGTATTGGTTGCCAACCCCAACCTCCTGTGCATAGGTCAGGGTATTCGCACCAATCGTCTTGGTATCGAGTACCTTGCTAATTATTTTTCAGGAAATAGAGGCCGTTTTAACATTATAATCCAGGAGTTGCCTTTCGAACCCGAATCATTCATTCATCTCGATATGGTGTTCACTTTTTTGGGTTCCCACCAATGCATGGCATTTGAGCCGATGCTCACCAAGAAAGGCATATTCTCCAATATGGCTACCACATTGGTTACTATCGACAACGGCAACATCAATTACCAATCGGTCGATAATATCCTTCAGGCGTTGAGAATGCTTGGCCATGACATATCCCCGGTTCTTTGCGGAGGCAGCGATCCTTGGGAGCAAATGCGTGAACAATGGCATAGCGGATCCAACTTCTTTGCCCTGGGTGATGGAAAAATCATCGGTTACGAGCGTAATTATAAAACCATCGAGGCACTCAATAAGGCTGGCTTCAGCGTCTTGGATGCTGCCGATGTTTGCGCGGGCAATGTCGATATGAATGGTTATGAGAAGTTTGTTGTCACCTTCAAAGGAAGCGAACTGCCTCGTGGAGGTGGTGGTGCACGGTGTATGACAATGCCCATAAGGAGAGATTCCGTTGAGGTTTAAATGCAATACAATGTGTAGGTTATCTCAATAATCGCTTCAACTAACATTAACTTACAATAATAGTATTAGATATACTTCAAGTAAAACAAGAGAAAAATATGAATAATAATATGAAACAGTATCATTTAGTAAACAATATAATCGGATGGCTTATATGTGCCATTGCTTGTACTGTTTACATTATGACAGCCGAAGCCACCGCATCCTGGTGGGATTGTGGTGAGTACATCGCCACTGCATTTAAATTACAAGTAGGCCACCCCCCGGGAGCCCCCACATTCCAACTTTTGGGTCGCATGTTCTCCATGTTCTCCGATCCGGAGTCTGCTGCACATGCCATCAATATCATGTCTGCTGTATGTAGTGGTTTCACCATTCTTTTCCTATATTGG
>CALEPD010000199.1 GCA_937910265.1 uncultured Bacteroidales bacterium | reverse complement strand
AAACTCACCTAGGGTTCGAATCCCTAACTCTCCGCCAAAAAATGATGCCGATACCCTTGTGGTGGCAGAATTGTCGTGCCACCAATTGGAGAATATTCACCGTGCACCGCATGTTTCTATACTGCTCAATCTGTTTCAGGAACATCTCGATCATTACCGCGATTACCGCGATTATCAGATGGCCAAACTGCAGATTGCATTGAAGCAATCGTCCGGCGACTGTTTTCTCTATTGTGGAGACAATCAAACGCTTGATTGTTTGGTCAATGAATACCACAAAGACATAGCTTCCAGTATAAGGCCTTGTTCACTTGATGAGGCACGCAAGTCATTACTTTCCAAATATCAGTTCCCTATTGCCGGCGACCATAATTTAAGTAACATGTATATTGCCATGAATGCACTGTCTGAATTGGGTGTTGCCAATGAAAAAGCGGCCGAGGCATTTACCACTTTTACAGGTCTGGAACATCGCCTTGAGTATGTGGGCACTTACCGACAAATTGCCTTTTACAACGATTCCATTAGCACCATTCCCGAGGCGGCCATTGCCGCTGTAAACGCATTGCAAAATGTCGATACTCTGATTCTTGGAGGCTTCGACCGTGGCATTGACTACAATGTGTTGGCAGAATTCTTGGTGGCTTCCTCTATTTCAAATTTGGTCTTTGTAGGCGCCGCAGGTGAACGCATCAAATCGCTTTGCGACAACAAGGCCTCTTTGAATGCGAACGTATTGGTGTCTAACGATTATGAAACAATTGTGAAGTGGTGCTTTCTCAATACTGCCCCCGGCAAAATCTGTCTGCTTTCACCAGCAGCGGCAAGCTATGATGCCTTTACCAATTTTGAGCATCGTGGGCGCTTTTACAAGGAATTAGTACAGAAATATGGACATTAAGGCAATTCGTCAGCAACTCTATCTGCATCCGCAGCTCTCTGGACAAGAACAATATGCCCATGATTTAATAGTTGAAGTTTTGCAAACGCTGCACCCATCACAAGTTTGGACACGAGTGGGAGGATGGGGTGTTGTGGCTCTTTGGCACACTGGTGCCGATGATACAATTGCACTTAGGGCCGATACCGATGCCTTGCCGTTAGGCCATCGTTGTGGTCACGACGGGCACACAGCAATACTTCTCGGTGTGGCAGGTTGGATTGATGAACATATCGGACAGCTCGGCAAAAATGTGATGCTGATATGGCAACCGGAGGAGGAAACTGGGCGTGGTGCTCAAAAGGTATTGGATGCCAATATCCTGCAGCAATATAATGTTTCTTCCATTTATGGACTTCACAACCTTCCTGGCTATGAGGAGGGTGTGGTCGTTCTCAATTACAATACATTTGCCGCCGCTTCGGTGGGTGTGACATACAAATTCGTGGGGCGAGCCACCCATGCATCAACTCCAGAAATGGGCATCAATCCAGGACTTGCCGTAGCGGAAATGATTCAACGTTTTGATGCTTTCAATAACAATGGAGGCACTCTTGACACCTTCCGCCAGTCAACGCTTATCCATATTTCGG
>CALEPD010000198.1 GCA_937910265.1 uncultured Bacteroidales bacterium | reverse complement strand
CCGTTGTATAGGTATGGAGGCCTATATTATTTGAGGTTGAGGGCTTCGAGGCCTTGGTTGTAACGGATATCTTTGGGGATATCGTTCTGGCGGATGATGTCGAGGTCCTTCTGCAAATCGGGACGTACCTTGCCATGCTCGGCGGCATAGGTTTTAGCGAAGTCGTAATCGCCGTCACCTTCAACCTGCATGATGAGGGCTGCCCAGCTCTTCATGACTTCCTTAGCCTTCTCGATATCGACAACGTATTTGCCCTGGGCGTCGCGTGTGAAAGCGCCATTGTCCTGCATATAATTGAAGCACATCATATTGGCAATACCATGAGCCTCGGTAGCGCCGAAGCGAACGCTGCGGAAAATACCGGCGATGAAGGTAACGTAAGCATCTTCAACGGTGCAGTCGGTAATCTCACCCTTTTCAATGAGGGTTTGAGTGAGGTAGAGACCGAGGATGTCGGCTTTGGCCTCTTCCCAAGCGCTGTATTGGTCTTTGAGGGCCTCGCGGAGGTTGCCCTTACCGGTAACGGTGTTTTTGATACCCAAACCGTGAGCCACTTCGTGGAAGCATACGTTACTGAAGAAAGCGGGGAATTTAACATTGTCGAGTTGTTCTTCGCAGATGAGGAGGTTGGCGATGGGCATGAGAATGGTCTCGAACTTGGCGTTCATGGCATTCTTGAGCTGGAGACGACGTGCGCCCTTGGCGAGATGAACACGTTCATCGTTGGGGAGATTGATGGCGATGGTTTTGGAACCGGCGTTGCAGTCGCCAGCATAATAGATGGCGTCGTAGACGTTGAGGTCGCTCTCGGTGCCGGGAACTTCCTGTTTGTATTTGGGATCACAGGGCAATTCCTTCTGGAGTTGGGGAAGCATCTTGACGTACTTGGCCAAGTCGTTGCTCCATTTCTCGTCCTTTACAAGAATGAAAGCCTCGTAAGAGGTTTTGTATCCATATAGGGCGTCGTCGTAGTTTTCGATGGGGCCTACGATGAAGTCGAGCTTGCTATCTTTCATATCCATCCAAGCCATGTCGCTGGCGAGGTAGTCGCCGGTTTTGAGGGCTTGACGGCGTTCGACGAGGTATTTTTTCATACCGGGATCTTCGGCGAGCTCGATGGCGAGAGCCATGAGGCTGTCGACCTCAGCCAATTTGTCGGCATAGGCTACATGGTAGGGTACCACAACGAGTTTGCCTTCGGCATCGCGTTGCAGGATGGTGTAGAGACTTGTTTTTTCGGGGTCGTCCAACTGTTCGAATTCCTCAACAGTCATGTCAGCGGGGTAGAAGTTGCAGCCTTTGGGGCGTTCGCCGAGGCCAGGGATGAAGGGAGCACCTTCGCCCAAACGGTCCCATCCACCATACTGAATCATGGCAAATTCCTTGACAGCGGGATCGGTAAGGGTGTCGAGTGCGGCACGGTTTTCGGAGCCGTAGTACTGTTCCCAATACAAATCATCCATAATGTCGGCGATTTGGATAAAGATAGGAATCATCTGACGTTCTTTTTCGCTGAGAACGCTCAGGTCGGTGGTCAGTGTGAACGGAGCGTACTCTGCCACTTTCTTTTCGATTTCACTCATCTGAGGAGCCTCCTCATTGGTTTTTTGCTTGCATCCAACTGCGGCAAGCATCGAGATAGCCATCATCGATAACAATAGTTTTTTCATTTTCAGATATTTATTATAATTAATTTTATTATGCGATAGATGCAAATATACTAAAAAAAGTGCAAAAATGCTAATGTTTATGAAAAGGGTGCTGCATTTGAAGATGTTGTAAAAGCTGCTGGGGTTGCATGGGGAAAACAATTTATGGAATGCACCTTGCAAAAAAAGCGTATCTTTGCAAATTGAAATGCCATTTATACACGACATACTGAAACACCGCAGCCTATCGATTGTAGGGCTGGAGAAAAACACCGGGAAGACCGTCTGTTTGAATTACATATTGCAGCGGCTGTCGGCGTTGCCGACGCGTTGTGCGGTGACCTCGATAGGGGTTGACGGCGAACAGTGCGACAGTGTGTACGGCAGTGCCAAGCCGGAGATAACGCTGTATGAGGGCATGGAGTTCATCACTTCGGAGCAGCACTACAGGCAACGGCAGTTGGAATCGATAATCAAATCGGTTGACGAGCAGCGCACATCGCTGGGACGGCTGGTGCGCGCCGAGGTGCTCGGCAGGGGCAAGATACTGCTGTCGGGCGCAGCCACCACCGAGAAGCTCCGCAGGCAAATAGCCGAGTTTCAGCGTGAAGGCATTGAACTGAGCATTGTTGACGGTGCCTTGTCGCGGCTGAGCCTTGCCTCGCCCACGGTGACGGAGGCGATGATACTGGCGACAGGTGCGGTGGTGTCGCCCAACCTGCAGCAGCTGATAAACAAGACCCGCTATGTGTACCGGCTGATAAACCTCCCGGAGGTGGACGCGGCGCTGAAAGAGCGTCTCGGCACTGCGGGAAGGGGTATTTTCGGAATTGATGACGAAGGAGCTGTGCACGACCTGGAGATAGGGTCGGTATTCCTGATAAACGGCAACGAGCAGACGCTGTTCAAGCACGGTCACCGGATATATGTGAGCGGAGCCGTAAGCGACCGCCTGATAAAGACGCTGGCCGCCAACAAAGATGTGGCGGAGATAAGGCTTGTGGTGCAAGATTTCACCAAACTGTTTGTGTCGCCGGAGGTGTATGCCGATTTTTACCGCCGTGGCGGCAGAATGGAGGTGATGCAGCAGTCGAAGCTGATAGCCGTAACTCTCAATCCCACCTCGCCCACCGGCTACAGGCTGAACAGCCAAGAGGCATGCCGCGCCCTTGAGGAGGCTTTGGGGATACCGGTGTACGATGTGCTGAGCGACGAGCGAACCACCCGACACGGGATGTGATATATTACTGATATAAAGCGTAGAGAAAATCATGACACTGAAAGAAAAGATAAAGGAATCGGCCGGACTGCAGTTTGTTGTTGACTCGATGGACTTGATGACAACAGCAGGCAGGCGCATGCTGCTGAACGAGCCCATGCCGGAAGAGGCTGGAGCCATTGAGCAGGAACTGGAACGTGTGGCACGGATGATTGACGCCATGAGGCAGCCCGGCAACAACGAGAGCTACCAGAAGCTGCGTCACAGTGTTATGGAACTGCACGACATACAGGGGACTGTGGAGAGCCTGAAAAGTCAGATAACACTCGACGAGGTTGAGCTGTTTGAGATAAAGAAACTGGCGTATATATGCCGCTCGGCCCGCGAGGCTTCGGAGAAGATGCAGGTGAACGATGTGCTCGGCATTCCCGACCTCGACGCGGTGTTCGGGATGCTGGACCCCGACAAGACCAACATTGCCCATTTTTATATTTACGACAGCTATGACGTGGATTTGCCCGCGTTGCGGCGTGAACTGAGGGCACTGCGGCAAAACGACAGCGAGGAGAAGCAGCAACGCATAGGCGAACTGTGTGCCCTTGAGAACGAGATACAGCAGCGTGTGGCGACGGTGCTGAGCGACAATCTGCGCAAATATCGCGACAGCATTGCCGAAGGCCTTGCCCGTATGGGTCGCGCCGACATTCTGATGGCCAAAGCACAGCAGGCAATTGACTGGAATATGACCCGTCCCCGCACCATAGAGCATGGACTGCGGTTGAAAGGGCTGTACAATCCTCGCCTGAAGGAGCACAATCGCCTGACGGGCATGCGCTACCAAGAGGTGGACATACAACTGGAGGAGGGTACTTGCTTTATAACCGGCGCCAACATGTCGGGCAAGACTGTACTGCTGAAGAGTGTGGGTGTTGCCCAACTGATGTACCAATGGGGCATGTATGTACCTGCGGCCGAGGCCGAACTGTCGCCTGTGGCCGACGTGGCATTCTGCATAGGCGACGACCAGAACGAGATGAAGGGCCTGTCGTCGTATGCATCGGAAATGATCAAGATAAGCGACACGCTGCAGCGCAGCAACAAGGAGCGGCTGCTGATACTTATCGACGAACCCGCCCGCACCACCAACCCCACGGAGGGGAAGGCCATAGTGCAGGCTTTGGGCCGCCTGCTTGACGGGAACAGGAGCATCAGCATGATTACCACCCACTACAGCAACCTTGGAATTGGCTGCAGAGGTCTGCGGGTAAGGGGATTTGTGGAAAGCCTGTGCGAGGGAAACACTATCAACCCTCAAAACATCAATCAGTTTATGGACTACTCGCTGATGGAGGATTCGTGCGAGGAGGTGCCACACGAGGCACTGCGCATCGCTGAAATACTGGGCTGTGACAAAGAGCTTATAGCATTGGCACACCGGTTTGTATCGGAAAAATAGCGAAGCCACCGAACGGCATAAAACCCATTCAGGTGAGGAAAAGTCCTGCTGGGATAAAAAAATCGGATGTCCTTACGGGCATCCGATTTTTGTATTCTTATTCCGAATGATTATTTGGAATTGTCGGCGGTAACGCGCTCGAGCCATTTAACCATGCAGAACATAACTATCATCGAAATGAGGCATACGGCGGCGAATACTGCCCAGCAACGCTCGATAGGATATTTGTCGTACATGAGGGGGCCGAGGAAGAGCAAGCCGTTGCCGACTGCGGTGGCACCCAACCAGAGACCCTGACATAAACCGAGAAGGTTTTTGGGAGCGACTTTGGAAACAAAACTCAAGCCAAGCGGGCTGATGAAGAGCTCGGCTACGGTCATGAAGAAATAGAATGCAATGAGGATCCACCAATGAACTTTCTGTGCGTCGATGTCAGCTTTGAATTCGGAAGCTGAGGGGAAGGCGTTGATGTGGCTGAAGATGGTCATGATAATGTAAGCGATGGCTGCAACTCCCATACCGATACCGATTTTGCGGGGAGTGGAGATTTTGCGACCCCAAGGAGTAGCAAACATCCACATGATGGGGAATGTGAGCACGATTACAAAGAATGGGTTGATGGCTTGCCAGATTTCGGGAGCGAGTTTGTCGGAGTTTACGAAGTCTTTAGCAAAGAGAGCCATGGAAGCACCATTCTGATGGAATGACCACCAGAAGAATACGGCGATAACCAATACTGCAAAGAGGGCAGCGATGCGCTGTTTGAGCTCTTTTGCCATGGCGAGTTTCTCTTCGGGGCTATAGTGTACACTTTCCTGGGCAACTTTCTTGGCAGGAGTGGGGAATTTCTTCTTGTTGGTAACGAAGATGGTGAGAGAGATGAGCATGGCTGCAACTGAAGCGATGAATGAATAGTGAACACCCGTGTTGAATACATTGAGGTATTCCTGGCAGAATGTTCCATAGTTTTCAGGTGCAATAGCGCTACCGGAGAGGTTTACAGTGTTGATCAAAGAGGTCATTTTCTCCATTGCCTCGGGAGCCATAGCGGCACCTACAGCGAGGTATTGGTGACAGAGCTCGGGGAGGTCGGCATTGTAGGTCATGTCGTTAACGCCCAACCACCATTGACGGAGCAAGGGAGCCACGAAGGGAGCGATGAGACCACCAACGTTGATGAACATGTAGAAAATCTGGAAACCGGGGTCACGTTTCGTTTTGGCAAGAGCGAGAGCCTCGGGACCTTGCTTTGCGGCTTCAGCCTCGAAGTTGTCGTACATCTGACCAACGATGGCCTGCAAGTTACCTTTGAAGAGACCGTTACCGAAGGCAATCAAAAAGAGAGCAAAACCGGTAAGACCCAACAACCATGTTTGGTTGCTTGCAGTGGCAAGGATGGGAATCGAGAGCAATACATAACCGCTAGCCATGATGAGCAAACCGGTCTGGATGGTGCCCTTGTAATTCTGAGTACGGTCAGCGATGAGACCACCTACCAAGCTCAAGATGTAAATACCACAGTAGAATGCGGAATAAATTCCCGATGCAGCACCGCCGGCGAGACCGAACTTAGAGCACAGGAAAAGAGTTAAAACGGCATTCATGATGTAATAGCCAAAACGTTCTCCCATGTTACTGAGAGCGGCGGCTATCAAACCTTTTGGATGTCCTTTCATTGTGTTGTAATGTTTTAGTTATTAAATTATTGAATTATTGAATATTATATTCTGAATGTTAAAAATACATGCAAAGATACAAAAAATTATTAAATAAATTAGTATCTTTGCAAATAAATAATTGAATTACTACAAAAAGGAGATGAGAGATATCGTTAACAAAGCGTCGGAAGTGCTTGAAAGGGGTGGGCTGATTTTGTACCCGACCGACACTATATGGGGCATCGGCTGCGATGCGACGAACGCAGAAGCGGTGGAACGGATTTACTCCATCAAACAACGCGACCGCAGCAAAAGCATGCTCGTGCTGATACCCCAAGAGGGCTACACACACCCGTTGCTGGATGAATCGGAACGGCCCACAACACTCATAGTCGCCGCCGAGAGTCTACCCATGGAAATTGCCGACAACCTGCCGGCACAAGACGGAACCATCGGCATCCGCAAGCCGAAACACAGCCTGTGCGAGGCTCTGCTCAGGGCCACGGGCAAACCTATCGTGAGCACCAGCGCCAACTTCTCCGGACAACCCTCGCCTGCCAATGCCGGCGAAATAGACCCACGGCTGAAGGCGTGTGTGGACTACTGCGTGCCCGCACTTGCCGAATTTGAAAGTGGCGAACAAAAGGCTTCCCGCATATTAAAGATTATCGGTGACGAAATAACTGTTATACGCGACTGACGACGTCGGCCTTGAACCTGGGAACTATGATCTACAAAACCGCCGCGACATTATGTGATTGGACTGACGAGGAGCTGGAACAGGCCATCTCACAACTGCCCGTATCGGAACAGTTATATATAATGGAGGTAAAGCACCGGCAAGGAAGATGCGAGAAACTGACCGCATACAGGTTGCTGCAGGCCTGCTTGTCGGAAATGGGCATCTCCGACCCAAGTCCGATAATTGTCCGACCTAAAAAGGGAAAACCGATGCTGCAAAACTACAGCAACATCTCATTCAACATAAGCCACTGCAAACAGTATGTGGGTGTAGCCATAAATGAAAAGGGAGAAGTGGGCATTGATGTGGAATGTCGCCGAAAATACTCGCACGCCCTCGTCGAAAGGGTTTGCAGCAGCGATGAACTTGCATCAATACAGGAATCGAACGACCCGCAACTATGTTTCCTGAAACTATGGACCCGCAAGGAGGCTTACCTCAAAATGACCGGCGAAGGTATCGGCGGATTTGAGCAACTGCAATCAGTGCCGCCGCACAACCTCCTCCCATCAATAAAAAGCATAAGCGCTCCACTCAGCACCAACGACGGAATCGTCACCGTGTACTGGGAGGAACGCGAATAATACAACCTATTGGGGGCTATTCCTGTCTTTGTACGGGAGGCAATTGGTCTTGGTCGTTGTCGTGCGACAGCACCGCGTCAATACGGTGCAGCGTAACCACATAAAATACCACAAAGAGAACTGTAAGCATGATGTCGCCTATGGCAACATTCGCCCTGCCGAGGAACAATCCCTGCACAATGAGCAGCAATATCTGCGCCACGGCATAGAGATGAAGCCCTTTCTTGCGGATATTCCACATCAAGATAACGCCTGCCAGCGACATGGCGTAAAGAATGGCAAGACATGCATAGAAAATGTGGGGAGCGCTCAAGAACATATCATACGCATACATCAATTCCTGGGGAATAGGCATTTCGCCTGAATTGACGACAGACTGCAATGCCGGGAACGCAATCACAAGAATGATCGACGACAAAAGGTTCATTCCCGAACCTATAATACTTAGTACCAATACTATTCGCAAACTACGGCGAAGAGAGATAAATTGCTGATTTGTTTCCATAATAATATTTGAAAAACCAAGGCCCCACCTGATTTTGATGAGGCCCAGTATGCTTTATTTATGTTTTTTATAAGTAAGCTGCCATTTGTTTCTGTATGATTTGCGCCTCTTGGGCCGCTCTTTCGGCAAAATCAAC
>CALEPD010000197.1 GCA_937910265.1 uncultured Bacteroidales bacterium | reverse complement strand
TGCAGGAGTTTCTGCGCCTCAACGGCAAACTCCATAGGAAGTTTGGAAAGGACCTCACGGGCATATCCGTTGACGATCAGTCCGACTGCTTCCTCCGGTCCTATACCTCTCTGGTTGCAGTAGAACAGCTGTTCCTCACTGATCTTGGAAGTGGTTGCCTCATGCTCCATAATGGCAGAGCTATTGCCCACCTTTACATAAGGCCAAGTGTGGGCGCCACAGGTATCGCCAAGCAGCAACGAGTCGCACTGCGAAAAATTACGTGCATTTTCGGCGCTCTTGTTTATCTGAACCAAACCCCTATAACTGTTTTGGCTATGGCCAGCACTGATACCCTTCGACATGATTGTGCTTCGGGTATTGCGTCCGATATGAATCATCTTGGTGCCGGTATCGGCCTGTTGGTAGTTGTTGGTAACAGCAACGCTGTAAAATTCAGCAGTAGAATCATCACCCTGAAGGATGCAACTGGGATATTTCCAGGTGACAGCACTTCCTGTCTCTACTTGAGTCCAAGAAATCTTGCTATGGGAACCCTTGCAGATACCTCTCTTGGTTACAAAATTGTAGATACCGCCTTTTCCGTCCTTGTCGCCAGGATACCAGTTTTGGACAGTACTATACTTAACTTCAGAATCCTTGAGTGCGATTATCTCGACAATGGCCGCATGCAATTGGTTCTCATCACGCTGAGGAGCCGTACACCCTTCCATGTAGCTAACATAGGATCCTTCGTCGGCGACAATCAATGTGCGTTCAAACTGTCCGGTTCCCTTGGCATTGATACGGAAATAGCTCGACAATTCGATGGGGCAGCGGACACCTTTGGGGATGTAACAGAAACTACCATCGCTGAACACAGCACTGTTGAGGGCTGCGAAGAAATTGTCGCTTGCAGGGACTACCGAGCCCAAATACTGCTTAACCAAGTCGGGGAAGCGCTGAACGGCCTCGCTGATGGGGCAAAAAATGATGCCTTGTTTTTCCAGCACTTCCTGAGATGTGGTTTTCACTGAAACCGAGTCCATGATTGCATCGTATGCAACACCCGCCAGTTGTTTCTGCTCACGCAAAGGGATACCCAATTTATCGAATGTAGCCAGTAATTCGGGATCCACTTCATCGAGACTTTTCTTGAGTTCCTGCTGCTTTGGTGCAGCGTAATATATGATATCCTGATAATCGACCTTGTCGTATTTCAGGTGACCCCAAGATGGTTCACTCATGGTTTTCCACTTACGGAAAGCCTTCAGACGGAATTCCAAAAGCCAATCAGGTTCATTCTTTTTTTGCGAAATAATGCGAATGACATCTTCATTAAGACCCTTTCCGATAGTTTCGGTTTCGATATTTGTAACAAAGCCCCATTCGTAGTCTTTGCTTGTAACCTCTTGAATTATATTATCATTATCTTTACCCATAATAAAAACGCATTTTTATGCATTAAATGCAAAAATACGTTTTTTTTCTTAATCAATCAATAGTAGAATGCCGATATTTACAGAACACTCAAAAACGGCCATATTCACATTGGCAATGGAAGACAAAGAATGCCATAAAATCATCATGGGATGCGACATGCAATAGGACATTTCCCCAACAATAACAACGTGATGATGAACTGAATTATTTTTTAGAATAATGAGGATGGTACGTTTTTATGGTTTCGCGCAAAAAGCTCTGAGAAAGATGGGTATAAATCTCTGTTGTTGAAATTTTCTCATGGCCCAGCATTTCCTGAACAGCCCTGAGGTCGGCACCGTTTTGAACCAATTCTGTAGCGAAGCTATGCCTTAAAGAGTGCGGACTGACATGCTTGTTTATTCCTGCATTCAGAACAGCTTTTTTCAGGAACATGAAGATATAATTCCGAGAGATTCTCGTGCCCAACCGATTGATGAAAACATATTGCTTTTCCTTTTCCTGTATCAGCTGATGGACACGAATATTTTCGACATAATAAAGCAAGAGTTCAAGAGCGCGGTTGTTTATTGGAACCCATCGTTCTTTGCTGCCTTTGCCAAAAATACGCAAACACTCTTCCTCGGCATAAATATTGGACAATTTAAGGTTAACCAATTCAGACACACGCAAACCGCATCCATACAAGATTTCGACAATAACATAATTCCTATCCTGATCAGGTCGGCTTCTATCAAAAGTGGCCTGAATTGCCTGAATATCATCATCGGTCAAAACATCGGGGAGTTTTCTCGAGCGGGTGGGCATGTCGATTAGAGAGGCCGGACTATCCTTTAATGCACCTGACAGAATCAACATTTTATAAAAAGTGCGCCAAGCGGAGATTATACGGCATTGCGTGGCCACAGCAATTCCCAACTCGTTTAGTTGCAGTATCAATTGCTGCAAAACATCCAGGTCGACATCACATACATCAATGCCTTTCGGTTCGGCATAGCGACGCAACAAATCATAATCATGAAGATAGGCTTCGACAGTATTTGCAGACACTGCCTTCTCAAGTCTGAGATGAGTCTCAAACTCACGTCGATAACGTAGCCAATCACTCACGAGTCAACAAATTAAATACACATTACATTTTTTCGCCGTCGGTCAAGAGCCACCACGCAAAATCGAACAAAGTTTCTCTTTCCATATACTTCGGGTTCAATTGACTGGCCGGTTTATCAAGATCGACCATTCCCCATCTGGAATGGCGCCCTATCAACACTTCCACATGGCGGTTATATCGTCGGTTTGGTTTACCGGGATTGAAGGCCAATGGCCCCGGCAATGAGGCTGCCAACTGAGCCGCCTCGCGAGGTGTTAGGTCTTTGCACGAATGGCCGAAATAGTGCTGTGCCGCCGCCTCGCAACCATATATACCGTCACCAAATTCGATGATGTTCAGATAAACCTCCATTATTCGTTTTTTGCCCCAAACACATTCAATCAAAACAGTATAGTATGCCTCCAACGCCTTCCTTAATACGGTACGGTTATGTGGAAGGAATGCATTTTTTGCTGTTTGCATGGATATGGTAGAGCCGCCTCGCATTCTACGGCCCTTCTTGTTCTCGAGATATGATATTTTCATTTGTCTCACATCGAACCCTTTGTGATAGAGAAACAACCCATCCTCGCTGTGCACAACGGATGTGATGAGGTTTGGTGAAATATCTTCAAGCTTTACATAATCGCGTTCGAAATGCACTTTTCTATTCTCATCGGAAACCTGCTGGAAAAAACGTTGCACCATCAACGGAGTGAGAGGGGGATTAAAAACCCAGCAGAAAAGGACTTGAAAAACAGAAAAGCCCCATAAAGAGAGCACAAACACCCATAGGAAACGGCCCACCTTACCCCAAAAACCAAGTTGATTCCATGGTTTAAGGCCATTTTTTCCAGCGGATTTAGCAGTATTCTTAAATCCAGTACGTTTGTTATGTGTTTTTTTAACCATTACAAGTTGCAAAAGTACTACTTTTTTTGCCACGAAATAAAAAAAGCGTATATTTGTGCAATAAAAAAAATATATTAATATAATACAAAACTATAAACATCAATATATTATGGCAAAAGTTGCAATTAACGGCTTCGGCCGAATTGGACGTATGTCCTTTCGTGCTATGATGGCACACCCCGAATTAGATATTGTAGCTATTAACGATTTAACCAGCGCCGACACTTTGGCATACTTGTTCAAATACGACTCCGTACACGAAAATTTCGACGGAGAGGTATATGCTGATGGTGACAGTATCGTTGTAAACGGCAAAAAGATCCGCATTTATGCAGAGCGTGACCCGCAAGACCTTCCCTGGGCAGAACTTGGTGTTGACATTGTAGTAGAGTCAACCGGATTCTTCAAAAAACGTGACCAGTTGATGAAACACATCAACGCTGGTGCTAAGAAAGTCATCCTCACTGTTCCCGCCGGTAAAGCCGAAGATGTTGATGCAACCGTAGTACTCGGTGTAAACGACGACGTATTGACCAAAGACATTCAATTGGTATCAAATGCATCATGCACCACCAACTGCTTGAGCCCCGTTGCAAAAGTATTGAACGACAAATTTGGCATCAAACATGGTTTGATGAACACCGTACATAGCTACACCAACGACCAGAAGATTTTGGACCAACCGCACAGCGACTTGCGTCGTGCACGTGCAGCTGCTGTATCAATCATCCCCACCTCATCGGGCGCAGCAAAAGCCGTTGGTTTGGTTATTCCCGAACTTAAAGGCAAACTCGATGGTTTCGCAATGCGTGTTCCCACACCTGACGGGTCGGTAGTTGACCTCACTGTTGAACTCGAGAAGAACGTAACCAAAGAAGAAATCAACGCCGCCATCAAAGAGGCCGCAGAAGGTCCGATGAAAGGTATCCTTCAATACGTTGACGAACCCATCGTAAGCGTTGACATTATCGACAACACCCACAGCTCAATTTTCGACTCATTGCTGACCCAAGTAATGGACGGAAACTTTGTCAAGGTTGTCTCATGGTACGATAACGAAAAAGGCTACAGCACCCGTATTGGCGACCTCACAGCCAAAATGGCAAAACTGTTATAATACATGGATTTATTAAAAAATAAAGTTGCCATCATCACGGGAGGTACCCGTGGTATCGGTAAAGCTATCGCACTCCGCTTCGCTGAAGAGGGGTGCGATATTGCATTTTCAGGGCGCAGCCGCGGAGAACAAATGATTGCCGTAGAGCAAGAACTTGCTTCCCGCGGAGTAAAAGCAAAAGGATATGTTGCAGATGCATCGAACTTCGAACAGGCTCAGGCTTTTGTACAGGAAGTGCTTAATGAATTTGGACATATTGATATATTAGTAAACAATGCAGGTATCACCAATGATGCTGCCTTAAAACGAATGACCGAGACACAATGGGACGAAGTGCTGAACACAAACCTAAAATCGGTATTCTGCATGACAAAAGCTGTTCAGCCAACCATGTGGAAACAGGCATCAGGAAGTGTTATCAACATCAGTTCAGTAGTCGGAATTGCAGGTAATGCAAACCAGTCAAACTACGCCGCAAGCAAAGCCGGCATGATTGGATTCACCAAAGCAATGGCAAAGGAATTCGGAGCGCGCAACATACGAATAAATGTAGTAGCACCTGGATTCATCGAGACAGAAATGACCGAACTGATACCTGAGGAAAAGAAAAATTACTGGTGTCAACGCATCCCCATGCGTCGCGCAGGCAAAGCGGAC
>CALEPD010000196.1 GCA_937910265.1 uncultured Bacteroidales bacterium | reverse complement strand
GGACGCACCGTTCACTCTCTCCTAATGGCCATGAGACACTTCAACCCTACCTTCCATTTCATCGCTCCGGAAGAATTGAAGATGCCCGAAGAATACAAGTTGTATTGTAGAAAACATGGCATCAAATACGAAGAACATACCGACTTCACAGAAGAAACCATTGCCGAAGCCGATATTTTGTATATGACCCGCGTACAACGCGAACGTTTCACCGACTTGATGGAATACGAACGGGTTAAGGATGTATACATCTTGAGAAATGAAATGTTGAAACATACCCGTCCCAATTTGCGAATCCTCCATCCGCTTCCACGTGTAAACGAAATTACGTACGATGTGGATGAAAATCCGAAAGCCTATTATTTCCAACAAGCCCAAAATGGTTTATATGCTCGTCAAGCCATCTTGTGCGATGTATTGGGAATTACCTTGAATGATGTAATAGAAGACGGTAAAAAGTATTAAAGAAAGAAGTTATGAGCAACGATAAACAAGCATTACAGGTAGCCGCTCTGAAGAACGGAACGGTTATCGACCACATACCCTCCGACAAATTGTTTACAGTAGTCAATCTGTTGGGGCTGATTGACACGGATTTGAATATGACCATCGGAAACAATCTGGAAAGTAAGAAATTGGGAAAGAAAGGCATCATCAAGGTAGCCGACCGTTTCTTTACCGATGAAGAGATAAGCCGGTTGTCCGTTGTATCGCCCAACGTGAAACTGAATATCATCCGCAACTACGAAGTGGTTGAAAAGAAACAGGTAAGCATGCCCGAAGAATTGAAGGGTATCGTAAAATGCAACAATCCGAAGTGCATTACCAATAACGAACCGATGACCACTATTTTCCATGTGATCGACAAAGATAACGGGATATTGAAATGCCATTATTGCGAAAAGGAACAGAACAAGGAAACACTGAAGCTGCAATGAAACAGGACTGGGAACCGGGAACCATGATCTATCCGCTTCCTGCCGTCCTGGTGAGCTGTGGAAGTACGGAAGAAGAATACAACATCATCACCGTGGCTTGGACAGGTACCATCTGCTCCAACCCGCCGATGTGTTACATCTCCGTTCGTCCGGAACGTCATTCCTACGACATCATCAAGCGCAACATGGAGTTTGTCATCAATCTCACCGACTCCTCCACCGCCTTCGCCACAGACTGGTGTGGTGTACGCTCGGGACGCGACTACAACAAGTTCGAAGAGATGGGACTCACACCCGGCAAAGCAGCTATCGTAGCAGCCCCCATTATCGAAGAGTCGCCACTGAGTATCGAATGCCGTGTCAAGGAGATTATTGCGCTCGGCTCTCACGAGATGTATATAGCCGAAGTGGTCAACGTCATTGCCGACGATAAATACATAAATCAGGAGACTGGCAAATTTGAGCTTGCCGACGGCAGCACCACCGACCTCACCCGGGCCGGATTCGACGCCCGCGCCCGGTACGACCAACAGAAGCGCGTCTCTGTCACCGGCGTCGTCCCCGGGGAGGGTGACTGGCTGACCGTGCTCCGCGAGGCCGGGCGTCGCGGAGAGGTATGGACCCGATGACCCTGCGCGACGTCGCCTCCGCGCTCACGACCGGCAAGCTGACGCCGACCGAACACGTACGACAGGTACTGGCCGACCTCGACGCGCTCGACGGCACGCCGTGGCACAACATCGTCGCGGCCCGTGACGACGCGGTTGCCCTCGAGGCTGCGGCACGCGCCGACTCGGAGATCGCGGCCGGAAACTGGATAGGCCCGCTGCACGGCGTCGCAGTTGCGGTCAAGGACAACATCGACGTCGCCGGCATGCCCACCCGCTGCGGCAGCGCCGTGCTCGACGATGCGCCGCCCGCGACGACCGATGCCCGCATCATTCGTAAGTTGCGGGAGGCGGGCGCGATCATCGTCGCGAAGACCCACCTTCACGAATTCGCCTACGGTCCGACGGGTCTCGTCAATGCTTCCGGGCCCGCTG
>CALEPD010000195.1 GCA_937910265.1 uncultured Bacteroidales bacterium | reverse complement strand
ACTCAAAATCACCGCTCAGGTTTTATAATGTATAACAATAATTTAATCTATAACTAACTATGAACATTTCATTTGTTTTATTACAGGCTGCTGCTCAGCCTCAAGGCTCAAGTAGCATGTTTATCTGGCTGATTCTTATTTTTGTTGTAATGTGGATCATGATGATTGGACCACAGCGCAAACAACGCAAAAAAGAGGAGGCTTTCCGTGCCAATATGAAAAAGGGCGATTCGGTTACTTTCAGCGGCGGTATTTATGGTAAAATACATGAGGTAGGTGAAACCACCGTCGATGTTGAGGTCTCCAACGGCGTGATTCTCACTGTTGAGAAAACCATGCTCCAGCCCGACCCAAGAGAGGAAAAGAAATAATCTATGCGCCGGTTCCGCGCATATTTTGTAGTTTTGTTTGCCACAGCACTCGTGTGGTTGGGACTGTCGCTATCCGATAGGTCGTCATTCCCTACTACAGTTAAGGTTGAAGTGATAGGTTTCGATACCGCACGATATGCTGTTGTCGCCGTCGACGATTCGTTGTTGCTCAACATCGAATCGTCGGGCTTTTCTGCTATTTCCCGTTTTCTGCGCCGTAATCGGAGCATTGAGGTCGACATGTCTGCACAATCGGGTTCCTATCGTGCTGTTGCTGTTTCCGATTGTTTGCTCCAGTTCGCCTCACAACTGTCACTCGATAGCCGTGACCGACTTTCGTGTAGCAAGGATTCTATACGGCTTTATCTTTCCGAAAGATTATGCGTTCCATATGTGCCATCGTTGGATAATTTGGACATTAGTTTCAAGGACCATTTCGGTCTTGCCGGTATGCCTGAGGTCACGCCCGATACGGTATGGTTGTATGGCGATAAGAATTCACTCGATAAAATCAAGTCGCTTGAATTAAGCCCGGTGCTGATATCAGATCTCGATACCACATCGACACATACCTTGTCGCTCGAACCTGTGTGGGAGAAATTCCGCGATGTCTATCCATCGCATACCCGCGTTCAGGTTACTATTCCGGTGGCTTCCTATGCCGAAAAAACATTCACCCTCCTATCAGGTTTGTAGGAGCCGATACCATGCTTACGGTTCGACTCTACCCCGATACGGTTGCGCTCACCGCATGGGTGCGTGAAGACCAATTCTCCACCCTCGATGTTTCGCATTTCAATGCAACCGTTTCCTATCTTGAAGGTGCTCCCATGTTGCCTGTCACCATCAGTTCTTTCCCCAATTGTGTGCGTATCAAGTCGGTAGTTCCGTCCGAAATTCAGTATATCATCATTAAATAGTTGCTATGGCACTTAAAGTGGGATTGACGGGCGGTATTGGCTGCGGCAAATCAACGGTGTTGCAGCTGTTCAAGGACTTGGGCATTCCTTGCTTTGAGGCCGATTCCATTGCACGGGGATATTACAATCAATCCGATTTTGTTTCACAATTGTGCTCTTTGTTGGGCAATGGGATAAAGGCGCCCGACGGTACGGTCAACAGGGCGGCTGTGGCTGATATTGTCTTTGCCGATAAATCGCTGTTGCTCGAATTAAACAAACTGGTGCATGGTCGTGTTATCGACCAATTCAATTCTTGGTGTTCGCAGCAGCATGCGCCTTATGTTGTTTTCGAAAGTGCTATCTTGTACGAATATAATTTCGACAGGATGATGGACAAAATGGTTGCTGTATATGTCGATGACGAAGAGCGTATTGCGCGAGTCATGCAGCGTGACCATGTTTCGCGTGCCAGTGTCGAAGCCCGTATAAACAATCAGTATCCCGCCAAATATGCGTTGATGAATGCCGATTACGTGATCCTTAACCACGAGGGCAATCCGCGCCGCCGACAGGTGGAATTTGTACACAAAAGTATTATTGCTGCTTTATAAAACCATGTATTTATGATGAAGAAAGTTTTTATTATATCATTTTTAGTATTGTCGTTTGGTTGTCAGTTGTTTGCACAGCGTGATTTGGAGTGGGCCGATTCGGTCATGAATACTTTGTCACTCAAGCAGCGCATTGCACAGACAATGGTCCTGCGTGTGCCGCTGAATATGAATGAAAAGCAACAAAAGGAGTTCGAACGCTTGATCTCATCCCATCAGGTGGGAGGAGTATGCTTCTTTGTGGGAACAGCCGAAAAGCAACTTCAGCAGACCAAGAGTTTCCAACAGAAGGTCGATATCCCTCTTTTGGTGTGTATCGATGGTGAGAATGGCTTGGGTATGCGTTTGAAAGACTGTTACGCTTTCCCCAATCAGATGCTTATGGGTGCCATTCCTGCCGAGCACGACAGCCTGATATATCAGATGGGTGTTGAAATTGGTAAGCAATGCCGCAAGATGGGCATTCATATCAACTTTGCACCGGTGGTCGACCTCAATTCCAATCCCGCCAACCCCGTTATAGGAAGCCGCTCTTTTGGTGAGGACAAGGAAGCTGTGGCCCGCAAGGGTATCATGTACATGAAGGGCTTGCAGAGTCAGCGCGTGGTGGCTGTGGCCAAACATTTTCCCGGACACGGCGATACCGATGTCGATAGTCATTACGACTTGCCGGTAATCAACCACACCCGCGACCAGGTTATGAATGTCGATGTCTATCCGTTCCGTAAACTCATAGAGGCAGGTGTGCGTGGCGTCATGGTTGCGCATCTTCAGGTCAACGCATACGACGATAGGCCGAATATGCCTGCAACTCTTTCCCCGGCCATTGTAACCGACATGCTGCGCAATCAGCTGGGATTTGAGGAATTGATCATTACTGACGGCATCGATATGAAGGGTGTCACCAAATACTACAAAGATGGTCAAGCCGAACTGAAGTCCCTCCAGGCTGGCAACGATATTGTCATTCTTCCTCCCGATGTCCATAAATCAATCAACACCATAGCCCGGGCAGCCGCACACGACGACGAGCTCAAGGATATAATAGATCAGCATTGCCGCAAAGTGTTGCAATATAAGTACAAACTGGGATTGAATAATCTTGACTTGTCTAAACTGCAGGTACCTGACGAGGAGGACAAAAAACGTTGCGACGAAATTGCCTATCAAATGGCGTTGAAGGGCATCACCCTTCTAAACGGCGAAGGCTGGGAACCGGGTAAAGATATTGCAGTACACTACAAGTCCCCTTATTTTCTCGCCGATTCAACCACTCCTGTGGTATTGGCCTATCAGGACTCTCCAGTGGTGCGCAGGGCTGTTCAGGACCTCCTTGAGGGCAAGGCCCATTTTGTTGGCAAATTGCCTGTAACTGCATCGGGCTATGCCATCTGGTCGGGCACTTCTACCGTACCGAATAAACAGTCGTCCAACGACCATTATTCTAGACTCGAACCCGCAGGCATGGATGCCTCACGCTTTCTTGTCATCGATTCAATTATCGAAGCAGGCATTCAGCAACAGGCTTACCCCGGCTGCGTTCTTCTGGTGGCCAAAGATGGCAAGGTGGTGTACAACCGTGCGTATGGACACATGACTTACGATTCTGTGGCGGTACCCGTCGACACCAATATGATGTTCGATGTTGCCTCGGTCACCAAGGTTGCGGCAACCACGTTGGCAGTGATGAAATTGGTTGATGCCGGAAAGGTGCAACTCGACGACAAGTTGAGCATGTATCTGCCTTATCTGAAAAACAGCAACAAGAAGAATATCACCATTCGTCAGGCATTGAGCCATCACGCCCGCCTCAAATCGTTCGACAGTTATTGGAAAACAGCCAGCACTGCCGACAACCCCAGAGAGGATGTTCTGCGGCAAATTACCGAAAGCAAGCTTAATAAGAAGGATGCCTACGTTTACAGCGATTTGGGTTTTATACTCTTGGCCGAGATGGTGCAGGTGGTCAGTGGTCAATCTCTCGACCTGTTTATGTCCACCCATTTCTACAAACCGTTGGGTATGAATCGTACTGCATTCAATCCGCTGCAGCAGGGCTTTGCTGTCGATAGCATTATGCCTACCGAGGTGGATAAGGTTTACCGCAACCAATGTATCCAGGGCACTGTTCACGATCCCAATGCTTTTTGTATGGGCGGAGTGGCCGGTCATGCAGGTCTGTTCTCCACCTCAAGCGATTTGGCAGTACTTTTCACCATGATGCTCAATGGGGGCTCTTACAATGGTGTGCAGTTGCTCTCTCCTCAAGTTATTGAAAAGTTCAACAAGCAGTATTTCACCAAGAAAGGCAACCGTCGTGCTTTGGGGTTCGACAAACCGCGCAATCCGGCATGGGGCCACACGGCTCCCGAAGTGTCGCAGAGCAGCTATGGCCATACAGGATTCACAGGCACCATGGTATGGGTCGATCCGAAGGTCAACCTTGTGTATATATTCCTTTCCAACAGGGTTCATCCCACGGCGACACCCAATCTGCTGTCACGTCTCAATGTTCGCACCGATGTGCAATCGCAAATATACAAATCATTAAATAAATAATTATTATGGCTAATTGGGCAAAATGGATAATGGGAGGCCTTTGCTGGGCTTTGTTTGGCCCTATAGGTGCTCTTGTAGGTTATTTTGTAGCATCATTCTTTGGCGGTGAATCTTTGCAGGGTAATGGCGGCCCCTCTGGTGCTGATCATCGTGGTCCTTACCGCAACACCGGTACGCAGGCCGATTTCAATTTGGCGCTCATGGTACTCATTGCTGCAGTTATGAAAGCCGACGGCAATGTGTCGCGCAGCGAGTTGGATTATGTCAAAGCATTTCTTCGTCAGAACTATGGCGAGGAACGCGGCAAGGATATGCTTGCGGCTCTACGCGATTTGGTGAAACAGCAGATCGATGTTGACGCTATTTGCAGGCAGATTAAAGTCAATACCGATTACACCACCCGCTATCACATGTTGGACTTCCTGTTTGGATTGGCCGGTGCCGACGGTTCCTTTACCAGTGGCGAAATGCAGGTGCTTCGTGCCATCTGCTACGGATTGGGCATAAATGCAACCGATTGGACCTCTATTCAGGCCCGTCATCAGGGTGGCGGTTCAGACCGTACTTATGGACGAGGATATTACGATTATTCGGGCGGAGGAAGCACCTATTCGCAAACACAATCAGACCCATACAAGGTGTTGGGTGTCGATAGGTCGGCTTCGGACGACGAGGTGAAGAGGGCATATCGTCGGTTGGCCATGAAATATCATCCCGATAAGGTTGAAGGATTGGGTGAAGAGGTGAAGCGTAATTCTGAAGAGCAGTTCCGCCAAATCAACGAGGCGTATGAAAATATCAAAAAACTGCGTGGCATGAAGTAGGACAGTGGTAAAATACTGTAGGTAACCTCTAAAATTTAAATCGCTGATAATAAAATAGATATACGTATATTTCGTTATTATATTGAACATAAATACGAAACATATGGCAAAATACAAGAAACTCGGGTCAGTCACTCTATTTGACGCACAAACGACAAAGGAAAACCTATCAGAATTGGGTAATCCTCTTGAGAGGCTGTCTCAAGTGATTGACTTCGAAATGTTCCGGGGCGCGTTGGAGGATGTTTTTGAAAACAGGTCCAGGAGAATAATGCAGGCGCCAAGCCATACGATGTCGTGATGATGTTCAAGATACTGGAGCTACAGCGGATGAACCATCTGAGCGATGCACAGACGGAATACCAGATACGCGACAGGCTCACGTTCCGCGATTTCCTTGGTCTGGCAAGCGGGCCAAAGTGCCCGACCAGAACACGATATGGCAGTTCCGCGAAGAACTGACCAGGAAGGGGCTTTTCGACAAACTGTTCGACACTTTCTACAGTTTTCTGGAAGAGAAGGAGCTTGTCATGAAGGAGGGTGTAATCATCGACGGCAGTTTCGTGGATGTGCCACGCCAGCGCAACACACGGGAGGAGAACAGACAAATCAAGGAAAACAAACAGACATTCAAAATAAAATCGTAACTTTGCACCGTGCTTTTGACAGACACCGCTCAATGGACTTCGGCAGGTCTGGAAGCATCACACGAAAAAAGGTAAAAATAGAAGTCCCTTTAAGTTCTGAACAGATAGAGC
>CALEPD010000194.1 GCA_937910265.1 uncultured Bacteroidales bacterium | reverse complement strand
GCCTACGAACAAAAAGTTGAATTTTTAGAGCCTACCTTAAGATTTTTATGCAATTCTGACTCCGTCCACAACAAGGCATTAATTTTTACCAACCCCTATTGCAGTGGATGCAGACACGAATTCAGTGAATACTTGAATCCATTGATGCGGGAAATTGATACATCATTCTGGGAAATATTTTACCTTATTGTTGTTGACAGTACCGATACTTTAAAATACAATAGATTAATGACAGACTGCTTCCAAATGGGTATCGACACCAATAGAGCATATATATGGAGACTCGGTAGTTATCCGAGTGATTACAATCGCGTTTTTTCTCTCTTCAAATCGATTCAGCCATTAGATAATAGTATTATTGGTATTCCTCGTGTGATTCTGATGGACAAAAACAATTACATAGCTGTACAAAAAAAATGCTATTCCGATAACAGAGATAGTTTCTGGTATGAACCGATGGAACTTGACACTCATTCTATTGTACTTGGCGATTTCTCTATTGAAGATACATCGTATTTTGTAATGGTAAAACGTCAATAATGAACGAATAATCGAATCAGTAGAAAACAAACAAAATGAAAAACATAGAAAAAATAGCAGCAATTATTGCAACAGCCTCAGTATTATGGGTAGGTTGTGCCAAAGACGAGGAGTCTTCCATTGTATCTTCTGACTTACCTGGTATCAAAGGTGACAAAACGGAATAGTTTCATATCGGAAGAAAACTGAACAATCCATATACTGTTGAGAATATGAAAAAGGTGTAAACATCCCCTTTTTGTGGAGGGCCACATACTTATCATCAAATTCTCGAGCCACATCAGTACATGAACCTTCATGGTTTGGAGAATAATAGAACTTTAGAAGTGCGAATTTATATTTTGTCCATAGATCACCTTTATCCGACAATATTGAATCCCAATCCAAGTGCAAGTCAGGAACCGTATATAATCCATCTATAAATTGTTCTCTGTAGGTTTTCATTTTTTACTATATTTCTTTGACTTTGCAACCACAATTATCAACTTGCAAATATACACTTTATTCCGCGGAAACCATTTTCTACGGAATTCTATTTTACAAATAAAAGCAAGTCAACGCAATTCAAATCAAGGACGATTCAAATAAAATTCTCTATCAGGGGGACCACATCGTGGAAGAGCATGTCTTCGTTGGCCTTGTGGCCGCAGCGGTCGGTGGTGAAGGCTTGGGCGTAATGTTGTTTGAAATGTTCGTAATAACGGTTGCCCAGCAATTCGTCGCGGGTAGAAAAGATTCCAATGGTCTGTTGCGCCGTGGCGGCGTCGGGATACATGACCTGCTGCTCGAAGGAGCCATAGGTGGCATAAATATGCTTCGGCACAGATATTTTCGGCAACTCGACCGTGGGCAGCATACAAGGGTTGATGATAATACGACGGACATCGGGAATGGTGAGCGCCAAAAACGCACCCAGCGATGAAGCTACCACAACTGAAATCTGCTCCGATTTAACCAAGTGGCAGAGCTGGGCGTTTGCCAGACGGGCATCATGCTGCGAATATTCGACACAAAGCACTTCGCATTGGGGCAACAAGCGTCTGAGGGTTGTTGCTGTTGAGCCTGAGGGTGACCCTCCATAGCCATAGACATACAATACTTTTTCCATTTTCTTCAATTTTAGCACAGGCTACATCCACTCGACGTGAGCATAACACCTTCCGCAGTATTGGACTCACAGAGTTTACCTCATAAACGGCAATCGAAAATGTTTAGTATTTGTTTATTGGAAGCATAAAAGTGACGGCGAGAAGTTTTGGTGCATCTTGGCCTTTCGACGGCACATGGCTGTTTGTCAATCAGTCATGTTGTTGCCTGTACCGACTCCTTTAGCAGAGGTTCCTGACAGACGGGCGAGAAAAAAGCGACAAAAACCATTATTACATAACACACCTTCAAATAAATATCGTATCTTTGCAGTTCATTATTCACACTGTTTAACATGAGCAAAATATCAAACATTCTACAGAAGTGGACAAACCTCGGGCTGGTGTTCCGTATATTCATCGGATTGATTGTAGGAGCTGTGCTTGGCCTTACAGTGCCATCGTGGACAGGCATTGGGATATTGGGACAGTTGTTTGTAAGTGCGCTGAAAGCCATAGCCCCTGTGTTGGTGGCAGTACTGGTGGTGTCGGCCCTCTCGAAGGCTGGCCGCGGACTCGGACCCCGCTTCCGCACGGTTATATCGCGTTATCTGCTCAGTACATTCATGGCGGCGCTGTGTGCCGTGGCAGGAAGCATGCTTTTCCCCGTCACACTACACCTGGGCGAGGTTGCCGACGTGAGCACCTCGGCTGGATCGCTTGCCGACGTATTCTCGAATTTGCTGACCAGCATGGTCTCGAATCCCATTTCGGCGATAGCCAATGCCAATTATATAGCCATACTGTTTTGGTCGATAGTGATAGGCATTGCCCTTAAAATGGTAGCCCGTGCCGACACTGTGAACATGGTGCATGACTTTGCCGAAGTGATATCGAAAGTGGTGAAATGGATTATAGAATTTGCCCCGTTCGGCATCCTGGGTTTGGTGTACACTAC
>CALEPD010000193.1 GCA_937910265.1 uncultured Bacteroidales bacterium | reverse complement strand
ATTTGCCGTTGGCCATCTGCTCTTCCATTTGGTCTTCGTAGAGTTGGGTGTAGGATGTTTTCTCGACATTGCGGATAACACCCAAAGCCACTGGCATGTCGCCGCCCATGCGGGCCAACATCATGTGGATGCCAACATCTTCGGTGGTTTCGTCGTGAACCAGGATATCGTCGATGGTGATACCGTTTTCACCGATGGTGACAGCCTCGAGGCAACGTCCGTTGAAGCGGATACCCTTGTTTTTCTCTTTACCGAAGATCATGGGTTTGCCATGCTCGAGAACGATGGTACGGTCGTCGCGGACGGTACGGTCGGTGATGGCTTGGTGGGTTTTGTCGTTGAAGATGACGCAGTTCTGCAACACTTCGACAACGCTGGCGCCGTCGTGCTGTGAAGAGCGGTACATAACTTCGGCGGTGAGCTGGGGCACACAGTCGAGCGAGCGAGCGAAGAAGGTGCCACGGGCTCCCATTACGAGTTCACCTGGAATGAAGGGATAGTCGATGGTGCCAAAGGGTGAGGTTTTGGTAACCTGGCCGAATTTGGTGGTGGGGCTGTACTGACCTTTGGTCAAACCATAGATTTCGTTGTTGAAGATGGTGATGTTGAGGTCTTGGTTGCGACGGATGGCATGGATGAGGTGGTTGCCACCGATGGCCATGGAGTCGCCGTCGCCCATGTTTACCCAGACGCTGAGTTCGGGGTTGGCCAATTTAACGCCGGTGGCGATGGCGCAAGCGCGTCCGTGGATGCTATGGAAGCCGTAGGTATCGACATAGTAAGGGATGCGTGAGGAGCAGCCGATACCGGAAACCATACAGATGTTTTCCTTTTTGTGTTTGGTTTTTGGGAAGGTGTTCAGCAAAGCGCTGAGGATGGCATGGTCGCCACAGCCGGGGCACCATTTTACCATTTGGTCGCTGGTGAAATCAGCTTTTGTATAATCTACGTCCGATTTGGGAACGAAATGTCTTTTTTCAACCATGATATTATTCTCCTAAAATTTTAGTGAAGCACTCTTTTAACTCGCCGACTTCGAAAGGAAGGCCCATGACTTTGTTGAACTGATGCATGGGGCATTCGGGAAATTGTGTACGGAGGTAACCGGCAAATTGTCCGTTGTTGAGCTCGCAAACAACGATTTTCTTGTATTTGCGCAAGATGTCGCCTGTGTTTTTGGGGAGCGGACAAATGTAGTTGAAGTGAGTGTAAGCCACTTTTGTACCCTCTTCGTTCATTTCCTCGACGGCTTTGGTGAGAGCACCGGAGGTGCCGCCCCAACCGATTACGAGAAGCTCGGCATCGGGGTTACCTGAGACAGTTTGTTCGGGGATGAAGTTGGCCACGCGGTCGACTTTTTCCTGACGGTTTTTAGTCATAAGTGCGTGGTTTTCGGGATCGGTGCTGAGCGGGCCATCGGGGCACTTTTCGAGTCCGCCTACACGGTGGCGCAAGCCTTCCATGCCAGGAACAGCCCATTGGCGAGCGTATTTTTCATCGTCGCGACGGAATGGACGGAAGTCGGGGTCGTTGGGTTTTGCAAAGCGGGGGGTGATGGTGGGCATGTCGGCCATTTTGGGGATGCGGAAGAGCTGAGATCCGTTGCCGAGGTAACCATCGGTCAAGAGGATGACCGGGGTCATGTGCTCGAGTGCGATGCGCGCAGCCTCGAAAGCCCAGTCGAAACAGTTGGCACTGCTGCTAGCAGCTACCACTACGAGAGGAGCCTCACCATTACGGCCATAGAGGGCTTGGTTGAGGTCGCTCTGTTCGGTTTTGGTGGGGAGACCAGTAGATGGGCCGCCGCGCTGTACATCGACAACAACCAAGGGGAGTTCGGTCATAACAGCCAAACCGAGAGCTTCGC
Organism: uncultured Bacteroidales bacterium; assembly: GCA_937910265.1. GTDB lineage: Bacteria > Bacteroidota > Bacteroidia > Bacteroidales > P3 > Colimorpha. The sequence goes on along the minus strand of CALEPD010000193.1, from coordinate 2,063 downwards.
TCTTGAGCGAGAGACCGGGGCCGCTGGTGCTGGTACAAGCCAACGCGCCTGCATAGCTGGCACCGATGGCCGAGCAGATGCCTGCGATTTCGTCTTCGGCCTGGAATACGCGAGCACCCATGGATTTGTGCTTGGAGAGTTCAATCATTACTTCGGTGGCCGGGGTGATGGGGTAGCTACCCAAGAAAAGACGGAGACCGCTCTTTTCGGCAGCAGCGAGAAGACCCCATGCAGTGGCGACGTTACCGGTGATGTTGCGGTAGCGGCCTTTGGGCATATCGGCATGAGCCACTTCGTAGATATGGGAATGCATGACGACAAGCTTGTCGGCATATTCGTAACCATGGAGAAGTACGGCTTTGTTCAATTCGGCCACTTCTGGTTTCTTGGCGAACTTGCGGTCGAGATATGCATAGGTTTGGTCGAGTTTCTTGTGGGTGGCGAAGAAGATGATACCCAAAGCGAACATGTTGCGGCATCTGTCGGCGGTCTTCTTGTCGGCGCCTTTTTCCATACCTACTTTTTCGGTCATGGTGGTGATGGGTGCCTTTACGATGTTGTAAGCACGTTCCATCTCGTCGGAGAAGAGGTCGTCGGAGTAGCCAGCCTTGGCAACAGCTTCTTCAGTGAAAGTGTCAATATCAACGATTACCGTTGCTCCTTTTTTAGCCCATTTGAGGTTGGACTTGAGGGAAGCGGGGTTCATGGCAACAAGAATATCGCTCTTATCGCCTGAGCTGTAGATATGGTTACCTACGTGGACTTGGAAACCACTAACACCGGCGATGGTGTTATGCGGAGCGCGGATTTCGGCCGGATAATCGGGGAATGTTGCAATGTCGTTACCCGAAAGGGCGGAAGCATCAGAGAACAAAGTTCCTGAAAGTTGCATACCGTCGCCCGAATCGCCAGCAAAGCGAACGACGATATCATTCGCATTAATGATTTGATCTGTAGACATTTTGATATTTGTTTTAAATATATTTTTATTATAAATCTTTTATTTAAAATTTTGCAAATGTACAAACTTTTATGTTATAAATAAAATTTATTTTCCCACAATGGTAAAGAATGGGTATAATATTCAATCAGATAGGATGTTGATATCGCATTCACTTGCGTTTTCAAGGGTCCGAAACGGCCAGAATGGCTGGCAGAAGCGGGCGGAAAAAGATGGGTATGGCTGATGTTTTAGGGGGATGTGGCGGTGAGGGGAAACAAAGTCAGTGAACACAAGGTTTCATCACTTTGAGATGCAGTATCGGCGGGTATTTTATCGGAACAGCGCACCGCGCAACGCTTGGATGGTTTTAAAGACATAAAAATATGTGGAGCCATGTGTCCGACAAGGTGATGGGCTGACACCATAAACACACAGATTACAGCAAAGAAACACAAATCACCATTATTCGTAGGAAACTGATTAACTCAAAATTGTCGCATAATTAAACACGAATTATCACGAATTGACCATTAATTGCTTGTCGACAACTAATTGCTTGTCGACAACAATTGTCTACTCAATTGTCTACCCAAATCACACACACGAATTGCCATCAATTGGCCATTAATTTCATCGAAAACATAGAGGTTCACCACGGTATCGGCACAAATTGAAATTAAATGATTACGGTCGACGGGCTACTCGTAATGGTCGCATCTCGCCGAGATACCAGGTGGAGAGTTTGCGTGGTGCCTTGTCGCCGAGAAGGTGGAGTGTAAACCAACAAAAAGTGAGAAGAAAAAAAACCGCTTACGCGGTATTTTGGGCTGCGGGGCTTGCTTATGCCCCGCAGCATGTATTAATGAATCGGATGAATCCGACAACGCTGCGCGTTTTTATTCTGAGACAGGGCGAACACTTTGCCCGTGAATGCGGCCGTCCCTAAGCACAGACCGAGCATACTCCTGGAAGATAAGGTTGTACGCGCGGTAGTCGTCGCCCTCGTAAGGCGTAGAACTCCAATAGAAGCCATAAAGCCTAACTTCTCTAGGATTCGAACCAGCGAGAACGCCCGCAGCAGGCAAAAAGATGCTGTTGCCGTTGGGTCCCGTGACTTTGG
>CALEPD010000192.1 GCA_937910265.1 uncultured Bacteroidales bacterium | reverse complement strand
AGTGAATGCGCTTTCTGCGAGTTCCACAAACTGTGCCTCATTCTGGCAGATACCGCTACCAAGTCCACCAAGTGCGTATGCTGAACGGATCATCACAGGGAAGCCGATGCGATGAGCTGCAGCGAGAGCGTCGGTCATGTTTTCGACAGCCTCACTCACTGGTGTCTTCATCTCGATTTCGTCGAGTTTCTTAACAAAAAGGTCTCGGTCTTCGGTATACATAATTGCTTCTACCGACGTGCCGAGAACTTCAACGCCATATTCTTTAAGTATTCCTTTCTGATATAATTCTGTACCACAGTTGAGCGCTGTCTGGCCACCAAAAGCCAGCAATATACCGTATACTGCTCCCGATGCACCTACGGTGGCTATGTTGGCGCGTGAGGCCAGCAGCTGTTGTGCAAGCTCTACCGACTGGTAGCCATAGTTGGTGGTTGATAGGGCGTTCATCTGCCATTCCTGCAAGAAGGCGTTGGCATGTGCCACCTTGTCGGGCGTAAGTATCGATGCCAATTCCGACTGCACCAGCGTTACAAAGCCTTCGGGCGAGGGGTTTTCGGCATAAGTGTTGATGGCCGACTGTATGCTGTAGTAGTCTATACCTATAACGAGGGTATGCACTATGGCGGCGCCAATGCCGGTAACAAAGTAGAACATCAAAAAGCGTTTAGGACCCCAATAGTTTTCCAATACGTTGCCAAACATCCATAGGGCAAACATGTTGAAAAGCAGGTGCTCGAAACCACCATGCATAAACATGTAGGTTATGGTCTGCCATAAACGGAAATATCCACCGTCGACAGGAGTCCACAATCCCAACAGAGCATTTATATTGAGATGCAAAGTCATTTGACCAACATAATATAAAGCAAAAAGCAGACAGTTGATTATCAACAAATGCTTTACACCGGTAGGCAACATTCTAAATCCTTGAGGAGCATATTGAGTCATACTGATATATAATTAAGTGTTTATAGATTACTTTATTAAACTTTCCGGCGAGTGGATTGCCAATACCACATCACCGCTTGGGCTCACATTTGGAACCTGACATTTAAAGAGATTGGCCACAAAACAATGCATTTCATCTTGCGACATGGGTCGGCACATATCCATCGACATTCTGCGTGCCAAAGAACGGCATAAGGACTCGTCGCGACGATTAAACTTTTGCATCATCGACGACTTGGCGTCGACAATCAATTGGTCGAACAACTCCTGCATTTCATTGTCGTCAACCTCAGATGGCGTTGCACTTACTACAAAAGTATTTTTACTCATGGATTCGATACGAAACCCAAAGTCAAGCAAATCGGGCAACATTTCGGAAAAGATTTCCGAATCGGCAGGAGAAAACGTGACATTCACAGGAAAGAGCAGTTGCTGGGCAACTGTTTCGATTTTGTCACGGGAAATCAGTTTGTCGAAAAGTATTCGCTCATATGCACGCTGCTGATTCACAACGAGCAAACCCGATTTCATGGTACCGACAATATATCGGTTTGATAATTGGAGAAATGATGAATTTTCGACATTCGACTTCATATTGGGATATTCCTCACCCAAGTCGATTGCCGACTGAACAACACTGTCGCGATCTTGCTGGGGTGACGAATCGGAAGGTGAATCAAAAAACGACTCCCAACGATTGCCTACAGATGCACGCGACCACATTTCAACAGTACTATGACTCTGTGGGATTTTATTAGAGGAACCACCAAATGAATTGCTTCCACTTCGGGGAGTAGTATTGTTAAATGGGTTGTAATCAGGGTTGATTGTTATTGTTGGCATCTGCGGTTCATAGGTGTTGGCAGTAGGAGTGAAGAGATTGTTATCAGTAGACTCGAAATCGAGTTCACTCAATGAAAACTGCCCCAACGACCGCTTGACAGAAGATCGCAATATGGCAAATATGGCACTCTCATCTTCGAAACGAACCTCAATTTTATGAGGATGGATATTGACATCCAGACGGGATGGATCAACATCAAGGCTAAGGAAATAACAAGGGTAGGAGCGATCGACAATCAAGTCGGTGTATGCTTTTTCAACCGCTGCATTCAGCATGGGGTGCTTGATATAACGTCCATTGACGAACAAATACTGTTCGCTGCGGCTACGTTTCACATACTCGGGCTTGCATACAAATCCATGCACGCGGACAAGTTCGGTCGATTCGTCAACAGGATACAACCTTTCGTTGTATAGATTGCCAAACAGTTGGCAAATACGCTGACCCATAGTGGAAGCCTTCAAATCGTACATCAATTTCCCATTGTTGAAAAGAGTAAACGATACGTTATGGTTGATGATGGCCACACGCTTAAACACTTCCTCGATATAACCAAGTTCAATACTATCTTTTTTCAAGAAGTTACGTCGTGCAGGTACATTGTAAAATAAATTTTTGACAGAGATGCATGTACCATTGCTGCAACTGCATGGTTGTTGACTTTTAATAACGCTTCCTTCTATCTGCACACAAGTTCCCATATCCATTTCATGCTTCTTACTTTTCAACTCTACTTGTGCAATAGCAGCAATTGATGCGAGGGCTTCGCCCCTGAATCCCATTGTACGAATGGCAAACAAATCATCGGCCTCATGTATTTTTGATGTGGCATGACGTTCGAAACAAAGTCTAGCATCGGTTTCTGACATTCCGCAACCGTTATCAATGACCGTTATCATTGTTCTTCCTGCATCTTTGACAATCAAGTCGATATGAGTAGCACCCGCATCAAGGGCATTTTCGAGTAATTCTTTCACCACTGATGCTGGACGCTGAATGACTTCTCCTGCAGCTATTTGATTAGCAACAGAATCGGGAAGCAATTTTATAATATCTAAGGACATATTTGCTATTTTATATGTTATTTACCCATATTTAGAAACGCTGTAAAGAAGTTTTCCAGCAGAGGCGTTCCGAAAATCACATATACAAAAAATCCGATAAGTCCGAGAAAGATTATCGGACGTATGCTTTTATAACCAAATTCATTGGTATTATTTTCATCGTCATCGGTGCCGTAACCATAAGCAGTTCTGATTCTCAATCTACGTTTCTCCCAATGTAATTTTTGGAGCTGCCATGTCATATCGTTATACAATGGCCAGAAAAGGACTGCCTCATCCGATGTTATACGCAATTCATGGGTAAAGAAAGCAACTTTCCAACTCTCAATCTCGCGCCACATATCCTCTTTATGTTGCTCGTCGCTCTTCCCTTGCGAGAATGAAACCATTGGCAACATAACCACTGTAATCAATATTAACAACCACCTTCTCATTGCATCGA
>CALEPD010000191.1 GCA_937910265.1 uncultured Bacteroidales bacterium | reverse complement strand
CAAAAACAAAAACAATTGCAACAACACAATAAATTGCAAAAATACAACACTCAACCATCAAGTCGAGCTGATTGGGATTACTTCTACACATTGCCTAAATTTCTTATGCAATGCTACCGATTCCTTATAGTCCTACGACATCAAACATAATGAAGGCGAGCAATCTCGTCTCCAATCTGCGGTCGTAGGAATCACCGGGTAAGGAACAACAAAATGCTCGCCAATTAGCGAACATCTGCATTTGTAGCCTTACCCTCAATTAGAAATTTCCTACGTTTCAGATTGGTCGGAACAAATAGCAAATGCTATATCACAATATTTTAATGTGTTATATTTATATTATCATTGATTTCATTTTGCAAATATAGTTTTTTTTACCAAATCCAACAAAATTGCCACAATCAACTTACAATTGAAAACATCCAATATACATATCTACAATTCGTTCACGACGTGGGTGTAGTAGTCTATAAAATCGGTAAGCGTATCAAATCGGTAATCAATAAGATACGGCTTCTGATTAGCCGTATCACAGCTGTCACCCACAAGCACGGTCAGCATATCGCAGCGGCGCCCAAACAACATATCGGTCATATTGTCGCCCACCATGATACAGTTTTTAAGTCGTATATCGGGAAAATCCTTTTTAGCCAGCAGAGCCATACCTATATTCGGCTTGCGGAAAGGATGATTCGATTCGGACACATAAGGCGAATAATAAATCCTGTCGATAGCACCCCCTGCCGCAACAACCGCATCGGTGAGTTTGCCATGCACAGCGGCAAGCCCCTGTTCGGTTATCATGCCCCTATCGACGCATTGCTGATTGGTAACCACAAATATACGATTGAAATAGCGATGCGCCTTGACTATGGCATCTATTGCACCGGGAAGAAATGCCAACTTATCGGGAGACAAGACATACCCCTCTTCCACCAATTGGTTTATAACACCGTCACGGTCGAGAAAGAGTGAGTCGGAATGTTTGAAGAAACGCCTTTGGTCGAGTGTGTTGAGCATAGGGGAGAGGTTACTTGGAGAAAAGCCGCTCGATAGCGTCAACCATTTTACTCCACGAATATTTCTGTTTTTCCACCTTCACACCTTCAACAAACGCCATCTCTTTATCGTCTGAATAGAAACGCACCAGGGCATCGGCGATTGGGGCGGGTGAAGGTTCTACCACATAACCGATTTTGCCATCGGGCACAATCTCAGGCAGACCTCCGACATTGGTAACCAACATCGGTTTTTCGTAATGGAATGCCACTTGGGTAACACCGCTTTGGGTTGCAGTCTTATAGGGTTGTGCCACAATGTCGGCGGCACCGAAATAGCGCCCCACTTCGCTGTCGGGTATAAAATCGGTGAACAACTCAACACGGTCGCGAATGCCCAAACGGTCGATTGCATCCATGTAAGGTTTAGGATCGCCGTAGAACTCTCCGGCAACAATAAGTTTGACCTTCAAGTCGCGCAGACGCTTGTCGGAAAAGGCTTCAAGCAACAAGTCCAGCCCTTTGTATTCGCGTATAAATCCGAAAAACAATACATATCGGGCATTGGGGTCGAGTTTCAACAAACCGCGTGCCTCATTTTTGTCGATACGGTCGCCGTAATGATCGTACAGAGGGTGCGGACAGAAGGAGCGAGGCTTCTTTGTATCAAATACATTCAAATCGTCCAGCACCGACTGCGACAGCGACACAAAGCCATGGTTGGCACCCACAAAATAGCGGGAGAAGATACGGTCGCCGGGACGATGTTCGTGGGGAATTACATTATGCAGCAGGCCAACTGCGCGTGTATGTCCGTTACTTGTGGCTCTGCGGGCGATGGTGCCGAAACAAGGCCCCATAAACGGCAACCAGTAACCGGCAATGAGCAAGTCGGGGCGTTTGCGTTTTATCTCGTTGCCCACCTTTATCCAATTGAACGGATTGCATGAATTGACCTTGCGGTAAATGACCTTGTCGGCAGGAGCGGCGTCGGTGCTGTATTGCGTTTTACCCGGAAACAGAAAACCTGGGTATTGCAATGTAAAAGTGTATAATTCAACCTTATGACCTTGACGTTGATACTCGCTTGCCAAACGTTCATTGAAGGCTGCAATTCCGCCTCGATAGGGATACGCCGGGCCTAATATAATGATATACATAATATTTCAATCTATTCTACTTTGCTTTCAGTAAGCAAAGATACATTATTTTTCCCAAACAGTGAAACATTAAGCACAAAACCACACACGACGACATCCATATACCCACAAACTTGTATACACCACCTCGCTCCAACACAATTTGATGACGCAAACGCACATACGGATCCGTTATGGTCAACCCATGCGAATGACTGTCAATTGGAATTAAATTTTAATTATTTTTATTTAAGAAACACTAGGTAGGCTCTAAAAATTCAACTTTTTGTTCGTAGGCGTTCGACGGAGAGCCCAG
>CALEPD010000190.1 GCA_937910265.1 uncultured Bacteroidales bacterium | reverse complement strand
CACGCCGTATTTGTTGCCGAAGGCCATTTTGCTTACAGCCTCGATCAATCCGCCGTAGCCCACAACATAAGTTGCGCTGACTTGTCTGGACTCGATGGCTTTGCGCAGCGCGCCGTATTGCTGCATGGCGTCGTTGTAGTCGGGCATACCGTACGATTCACCGTTGGCGCATTGGTCGTTCTTTATGTCGAGCAGCACCAGTTTGTTGCCGGCTGCCTTCAGTTCGGGGGTTACCACATGCTGCAGGTCGCTCACGCCCACTGCAAAACTGCATAGGGTGGGAGGTACGTCAATGTCGTTGAAAGTTCCCGACATCGAGTCCTTGCCGCCTATCGAGGGCAGTTTCATGCCCATCTGTGCGTTGTAGGCGCCGAGCAGAGCGGCGAAAGGTTCGCCCCAGCGGTAGGGGTCGTTGCCCAGTTTCTTGAAATATTCCTGGAAGGTGAGTCTCACCTTGCTGGCGTCGCCGCCGGCAGCGGCAATCTTGGCCACGCTGTTCACCACGTTCCATGCTGCGCCGTGGAATGGGCTCCATGTCATGAGGTAGGGGTCTAATCCGTACGACATGATGGTCACGGTGTCGCATTTGCCGTCGAGCAGGGGCAGTTTGCCAATCATGCTCTGGGTGGGGGTGAGTTGGTATTTGCCGCCGAAGGGCATCACCACGCTACCTGCGCCGATGCTGCTGTCGAAGCGTTCCACAAGGCCCTTCTGCGAACATACGTTGAGGTCGGCGAGGGTCGAGGTCCAGAGTTTTTCAATATCGTTGGTTTCGGTGGCGTGGGTCTCCTTCTGGGGCATGGCCACGCTTACCGAGGTCTCCTGGTGGGCGCCGTTGGTGTCGATGAAGCGGCGGCTGAGGTTCACAATCTCCTTGCCGCGCCAGCTTATCACCATGCGGGGTTCTTCAGTCACGGTGGCCACGGCAATGGCTTCGAGGTTTTCCTCGTCGGCATACTGCAGCATCTTGTCCACGTTCTTGGGGTCGACCACCACGGCCATACGTTCCTGGCTTTCGCTGATGGCCAGTTCGGTGCCGTCGAGGCCGGCATATTTCTTGGGTACCAGGTCGAGGTTTATCTGTAGTCCGTCGGCCAGTTCGCCGATGGCCACGCTTACGCCGCCGGCGCCGAAGTCGTTGCACTTCTTGATGAGCGAACTCACCTCCTCACGGCGAAACAGGCGTTGTATTTTGCGTTCGGTAGGGGCGTTGCCCTTCTGCACCTCTGCGCCGCAGCTGGTGAGCGATGCGGTGGTGTGGCTTTTCGACGAGCCGGTGGCTCCGCCGCAGCCGTCGCGTCCGGTGCGTCCGCCGAGCAGTATGATGATGTCGCCGGGGTCGCTGTTGAGGCGTTGTACGGCACGACGTGGGGCGGCGGCAATCACAGCGCCAATCTCCATGCGTTTGGCCACATAGTTGGGGTGGTATATCTCATTCACCAAGCCGGTGGCAAGTCCAATCTGGTTGCCGTAGCTGCTGTAGCCGTGGGCGGCGGTGGTCACGATTTTGCGTTGGGGCAGTTTGCCGGGCAGGGTTTCGTTCAGGGGCTTGGTGGGGTCGGCGGCGCCGGTCACACGCATGGCCTGATACACATAGGTGCGTCCCGATAGCGGGTCGCGTATACAGCCGCCCAGGCAGGTTGCTGCACCTCCGAAAGGTTCGATTTCGGTGGGGTGGTTGTGTGTTTCGTTCTTGAAGTTGATGAGCCATTCCTCCTCGTTGCCGTCAATCACCACGGGCACCACAATCGAGCAGGCGTTTATCTCGTCGCTCTTCTCCTGGTCGTCGAGCAGGCCCATCTTCTTGATGCGCTTGGCGGCAAGGGTTCCGATGTCCATCAGGCTCACATACTTGTCGGTGCGGCCTGCATACTGCTCCTTGTGGTCGGCGAGGTATTGTTCAAAAGCCCCTTCAATGAGCGGACGGTAGTATCCCTCGTCAAACTTCACCTCCTTCAGTTCGGTGGCGAAGGTGGTGTGGCGGCAGTGGTCGCTCCAGTAGGTGTCAAGCACGCGTATTTCGGTCATCGACGGGTCGCGGTGTTCCTCGTCGTGGAAATAGCGCTGTATGTGTTTGAAGTCAGCGAAGGTCATGGCAAGACCCAGCGAGTTGTACATTTCCTTCAGGTTCTCTTCGGCGGCGTCCTTGAAACCGTCCAATATGGCCACGTCGGCGGGTTCGGCGAAATGCTCCTTCAGGGTTTCGGGTTTCAGCTCTTCGGCCATGCGGCTGTCCACCGGGTTCACGCAGTGTTTCACGATGGCGGCGCGGTCGGCTTCGCTCAGGTTGCCCGACACCACATAGGTGGTGGCCGATTTGATGATGGGGCATTCCTTCTCGTTGAGCAGGGTCACACATTGTCCGGCACTGTCGGCGCGTTGGTCGAACTGTCCCGGCTGGTATTCAACGGTGAAGCAGAAATCCTGCTCACCTTTGGGAAACTGTTCTTCGTACACCTCGTCGACGGGAGGTTCCGAAAAGACCGTTTGTTTGGCCTTCTCGAAAGTCTCGTCCGAGATGTTTTCGATATCGTAGCGTATCAGCACACGCACCCCGGTCGATGCGATGCCCAGATAATTCGACATTTCCTCCATCAGTTCGTGGGCCTGGATGGCATAGTCTGATTTCTTTTCAACGTATATGCGTCTTACCATTTGGTTTGATTATTTTGTGTTTCTTAATCGGTTATCATTGTCTTGTTGTACTTTTCCGGATGGCGGGCCTCCACATCCTCAAAGTATTTCATTATCACGGGAAGGTCTGCCATGAAGTCGCCGGTGGGGTAGAAGGTCTCTTTCAGGTATATCTCTTTGCGTTTGAAGTTCACGCATGCCGGCACGATGGGCACCCCTGCCTTGGTGGCGATGTCGTAGAAGCCGCGTTTCCAGCGTCTCACCGGTTTGCGGGTGCCTTCGGGGGTGATGGCTATGGTGAAAGTCTCGCCCTTGGCAAACTCCTTCACGGCGGTTTCCACCATTCCGTTGCGGCGGTTGCGGCGGTCAACGGATATGGCGCCCAGATGCCGCAGTATCGGACCCAGCGGCCATATAAAAAACTCCTTCTTGATGAATATTTTCCCGTTCACGTCGAGCGACCACAAATATGCGGCGCCAATCATGAAGTCGAGCATCGAGGTGTGGGGGGCAACTGCAAATATACAGCGTTTTATCTCTGGGCGTTCCTCCTTGTTGGGAATGTGGAATTTCCATCCCAGAAGCTTCACTATTTTAATCCAAATCCATTTCATTTCGACTACAAAAGTACATATTTTTTTTCATTCATTGTTCAAATGTTTTCAACCGTTGTCAATTAAGGCGGGTTCTGTAAATAGTTTTCGTGCTATTTTGTTTCCGTTTCGGGCAGATCTGCGTGCGGCAAGGGATGCAATGCAGTGCATTATAACCGGCTGACAATCGGAAAGATGCCGAAGTGGGGGCAAAAGCGCCGAAACATCTGAATGCATTCATGCAGTTTCTGCTTTTTTCAAATATGTAATTTGCTTAACCAACCTAAGGTGCAAACTGGGCTCCCTGCCACCCACCGCATGGTTCCGCAACCCTCCCGAAGGGCATCGGTTTTACAGTTGTTGTTATTTTTTTTGTTTTGAAATCAGTTGATTATGTTTTTTTTTGATATAAATAATTTGCACAGTTTCCGAAAAAAGCGTACCTTTGTATCACTTTTTAAGCAATTCACAATAAGGATTATTCCGTTGTGAAACTTCTAAGAGGAGGATTCTTGTCCGTCTTCTTTTTTATGGAGGATACTGTTTGTTGGTATCGGACGGCCGCATCATGTCGGTGTCAGTTGCAAGCGGCATCCACCATCGATTGGATTAACACACAATACCACACCTCTAATGCACATTGAAGGATTAATTATCGGATTGACCACCTTTCTCATCATCGGACTCTTCCACCCCCTTGTCATCAAGACCGAATACTACTGGGGCACACGCAGCTGGTGGCTTTTCGCGTTGGCGGGTGTGGCGTCGTCGGTGGCGTCGCTCTTGGTACAGGGTCTTGTTGTAAGCATCCTGTTGGGAGTGTTCGGGTTCTCCTGTTTCTGGTCAATTCTCGAGCTGTTCCACCAGCGCAAACGGGTGGAGAAAGGCTGGTTCCCTGCCCATCCATCCCGCAGGCACCTCTATCGCAACAACACAAATCAAAAACAATAAACCAAAAAAAAAGATTGTATCATGGAAAGAAACAAAAAAATCATTTTCACAGTTCTCGGCCTCGCCCTTGTGGTGCTGCTTGTATTCACATCGTTCTACACCATCAAGTCCACCCAGCGCGGCATCCTCAGCACCTTTGGCAAAATCCATCCCGAGCCTGTCGACGACGGCCTGCATATCAAGATACCCTTCATCCAAACCGTCAGGAAGGTCAACATCCAGCAGAAAAAGCACGACGGCGAGGAAAGTGCCTACACCCGCGACGTGCAAACCGCCATGGTGCGCTACACCATCAACTACGACATCGTAAAACATAACGTCAGCAACCTCTACGCCAACATCGGCGGCGACTACCACGAACGCATCGTGGTACCCTACATCCGTTCGGCCATGAAGGAGGCCTTCGGCAATTTCGCCGCCACCGAAATCGTCGAGAACCGCGACGAAATCAGGGTCGAGATCGAGAAACTCATCCGCAAGGCTGTCGACAGCAACTATTTCTACAACATTCAGTTCCAGCTCACCAATATCGATTTCGACGACGAGTTCGAGTTGGCCATCCGCGAGAAACAGGTGGCCGAGCAGAACGCACTCAAGGCCAAGAATGTCACCGTGCAGGTAGAGGAGCAGGCCAAGCAAACCAAGATCAAGGCCGAAGCCGATGCCGAAGCTATCCGCATCAAAGCCAACGCCCTCGAACGCAACCCCAAATTGGTTGAATACGAGGCAGTGCAGAAATGGAATGGCGAGCTGCCCACCTACATGATGGGCGACGCAGTACCCTTCCTCAACCTCAAGTAACAGGGGCCTGCAGCAGGCCTCAGCCTCAATGGGCAATCTTCGGAACCGAAAGCAAGCAGGCTGTCACATCGCCGCTAAGCACCATATAGTACTATCGACCGTTGCAATAAATTATACAAGCAATTCGTTATGGTTGTGAATTGCTTAAAAAGTAAACATAGAAGATAGTTCTTTGACACCTCAAATGGGATGCCTATGTAGGTGCCAACGTTGTGAATTGCTTAAAAAGTAAACATAGAAGATAGTTCTTTGACACCGCGGTAGGCGTGACCACACAACGCTAAGAGGTTGTGAATTGCTTAAAAAGTAAACATAGAAGATAGTTCTTTGACACCCATTAAGATTGGTTGCATACCGATTTTTCCGTTGTGAATTGCTTAAAAAGTAAACATAGAAGATAGTTCTTTGACACCCGTGGAGATACACTATTAGGCATCGCGGACGTTGTGAATTGCTTAAAAAGTAAACATAGAAGATAGTTCTTTGACACCAAACAGTTCACGCGAGAAAACCATCGACGGGTTGTGAATTGCTTAAAAAGTAAACATAGAAGATAGTTCTTTGACACCTTATCCTCATCGTATGGAAGTACATATTGGGTTGTGAATTGCTTAAAAAGTAAACATAGAAGATAGTTCTTTGACACCTCTTTGCGACGTAATCATTGCGTACTCGTAGTTGTGAATTGCTTAAAAAGTAAACATAGAAGATAGTTCTTTGACACCTGTTAGTCTTAGCAAGAGTACTACTCATAAGTTGTGAATTGCTTAAAAAGTAAACATAGAAGATAGTTCTTTGACACCCAAATGGGAGCAAATGTTTGGCAAACGATAGTTGTGAATTGCTTAAAAAGTAAACATAGAAGATAGTTCTTTGACACCCAATATCACGTATGTGTCTGACAGAACCAGTTGTGAATTGCTTAAAAAGTAAACATAGAAGATAGTTCTTTGACACCTTAGGGTCTATTTTCTCTTTCATAATTTTAGTTGTGAATTGCTTAAAAAGTAAACATAGAAGATAGTTCTTTGACACCTCAATCTTTTTCGCAGTATTCTGGATGACAGTTGTGAATTGCTTAAAAAGTAAACATAGAAGATAGTTCTTTGACACCACGATGTGTGTTAAAGTATGGTACTGAATATGTTAAATTGTGTCGAAGAAAATAAAAATCCCGTCCTTCGTGGCGGGATTTTTTATTTCGGGCTATTGTTTTTTGTATTCTGTTCAAAACAGTTCCAGTTGATGGCCGGGTGCCTTTGGTGGACTTTCCTTTTTGCTTATAAATAGTTCAATCTCAGAAAACTGTTTGTCTGTGATGCAAAGACAACCCACCTGCCCATGTTCGGGCAGGTGCATTTTTACCCGTTTGATGTGTACCTGCGCGTTCTCGCGGCTGGCGCAGTGTCGCACATATATCGAAAACTGAAACATTGAGAAGCCGTCTCCCAAAAGAAATTTCCTGAAATCGCTGGCGGCTTTGCGCTCTTTCTTGCTCTCGGTGGGCAGGTCGAAAAACACCAATATCCACATAATGCGGTATTCACTGAATCGGTCCATACAATACGGGGTATGTGATTTTGCGGCTGGCGCCGCTGTAGCATTTTGCCAGCGATGCTGTGGTTTGGCTTGCCGCCACCATCAGCGGGCTGCGTTGTCCGCCTATATGCACTTCGAGTGTTGGGATGGTGAGCAGCCGCCGTTTTATCTCGGTGTTTATCTCGTGGGTGTCCGGCAGTGCCTCCATGGTTTGCACCACCAGCCGATCGACAAAGGGGCGGTAGGGCTCCATGATGTCGTCGGCAAGGCAATAGGCGTTGTATCGGTTGTGGTGGTGTATGCCCAATGTGGGCAGCAGTCCGCTGGCCACCAGCGCCCGCGCTATCACCGCCCGCAGTATGGCATAGCCGTAGTTGAGCAAAGGGTTGGGATATTCCCCTTCGCGGTGGCGGGTGAAACCATCGATATTGTTGAATAGGTTGCTCCAGTAGTAGGCGGCGGCACGTCCCTCGAGGTTGGTGCTGTCGCCCGAACGCACTTCATTTGCCCAATGCATCATGTTGCCCACCTCAGTACCGTTTACGCTCTGCAGCAGGGTGGCTTGGTTGCGTATCTTCTGCTCTACCGTCTGTTGCCACAGCTGTTTGCGCAGGGGCAGCGAAGCCGACAACTGTTCCTGGAAGCGTTCGCTTTGTATGCTGTTGCCCTCCAATGGCAACAGCAACCCCACCGGCAGGTGGCTTCCGTTGCATGTGATAACTGCCGCATTGTTGTCGAGCAGTGCCGAAAGTGCCCCATGGGTGATGGTTATTTGCGGATGGTCGAGCACCACCACTCCTATATCCTCTATGGCTATGGTGGTTGGTTTGTCAGTGCTGTCTCTGCCGCCGCTTTTTATGGTCAGTTGTTTGTTGCCGAGCGATAGGTAGGCGGCATTCGAAAAACATAGTGTTTTCTTAATCATAATGGTTGTGGTTTTGGTGATATGAAAAAAAGGGAGACGCATCGCGTCTCCCTTGGGGTTATTGCTTAAGTAGAATTGTACCTATGGGGCTGATCTCAAAATCCACACCCTCTACCAGCGCCTGTATTTTGTCGGCTTTGAGTGTAAGGTAGGCAGGTGCTTCCGAAAACGAATAGGCTGTGTTTTGCTCCTCTTTGGGTATGTCGCTTTCTTTGCGGGCTTCGATATGGCGTGAAAGATATAGAGTTGTGGTATTATTGATGTTGAATTTGTTTACAATATAGAGCCGTTTGTTGAGTTCTGTTTTGTTGTTGAAGTCTATTTCCTCTTGATGTTTTTCGTAAAATAGTAGTCGAGTCCCACTTTTGATAACGGCTCGCAGCGTAAGTTGTTCCCCGTTGGTTGTTGGAATGGCGTTGAATTCGGGTTCGGATAGCAAGTTTGATAAATTGTGTGACTTGAGTTGCGCTATCTCAAAATAGTTTATAAGCCTCATTTCGCGTTTTGTTTTTCCCTTAATGGTTCCTTCGTACAATAAGCATAAATAGTTGCTGTCGTTTTGAACGTAATAGGTGTTTTTGTGGTCGTGTTTTGAGGGGTATGTCTGCTTTTTGATTTTTAGTGCGGTGTTTCGGCTCAAGTAGCCTCGTCCTGCTTTGGCAAAGCATCGCACATGGCGTATGGGGGATATGATGTGTCCGTTTCGGTCGTGTGTTATGGGTTTGCCGTTGCTGTCTTTCATGTAGATATCCATCTCTATTGCCTTGGTAAAGGAGTTTCCTGCCTTTTTTTGCTCTTGGCAATGTTCTGCTATGGTTTTGCGGATAACAGGGTCGACTATCGATTCAAGATCTTTTTCGTTCAGTAGTGTGATGAGTTTTCGTATCACCATGCCATAGGAGTTGTCAGGTTTACGGATGGCTCCGTAATATGAGTCTTGGTGCAACGATGCACGTATTGAATCGCCTTGAACCCATTGTCCTTTTATAACCTTTCCGCCCGAACGCCTGCGGCGACGCGATGGGGTAAGAGTTTGGTCTTTTACTATGTGGTGTATCAATATGTTGTTTTCAACAAAATCAACGAGTCTGTTTACCGATCCTATTCTACATTGTTGTTTGTGGCGCACAATCTCTGTTTCAATATGTTTGATTTTGGAGGTGATGTTCTCTTTTTCTTGGATAGGTGTATTGGGGTTTTCGAGTGCTTTTTTCAGTTCTTGTAGATTGTAGAAACTGTCGGCCATTTTGTCTCGGATGACTGCTTGGGGGATGGTTGTGAGTACGATGGCGTCAATCGCGTGGTGAGAGTGTAGGTTGCGGTTCTTTTTCTCATCGAGACTTTGTATTTCAAGTATCTTTCTGAATATGGACGTGGCAGTTCCTTTTTGTACATCCACTTTTTCGAATACGGATTTCAGGTAGTGGAAGGCGTATTTTGTTATAATGCGTGTGTCGTTAAGTTGGCGGTTGCGGAATCCTGTTCCGATTTCCTCTTTTTTTATGGTGAATGTCTTTACTTTTGCTTCCCAGTATTCAAGTTCCAATTGCCATAAATGACGTTGCTGGATACACTCATTTTTCCGTTCGATAGTGGAGGCTTTTTTGCTTTCACCTGCCCAGAAAGTAATTTGTTGTTTTATATGTTTTACTTTTTCTGTCCAAGGTTTGATTCGTTGTAGGATTTCGTCGTAATTCGATAATTCTGATGGCAGTTTGTTTTGTTTTTTTGTACGGTTGTAATGTGTGTCACAAATGGTCTTGTTTGCCATCGAGTCGTCGAATGAGATGCTTCGGGGAATGGTGTGCTCAATATCGTAGGTGTTGTCGTTGAATAAATCGGCCAATGAAATGTGTTTGCCAGTGTATAGGCATATGAATTTTTGGTCGCGATAGGCTTTGTATTTTTCTAAGTCGCGTTTGAAATTCAGTGCTTTGCTTCTTTGGTTTTGAGGTATGTTTATCCCTTCTTCGGCTTGTTCAAAGAGGAATTTTCCTCTGGCAATATCGTCATCGCTATAGTTGGGGCGGAATTCTTTGATGATTTCTGCAATGGCGTCGTTTTCTTTCTGATTTTCCTTTTGGTATTGTTCTATGGCTTTGCGCCAGTTGGCGTCGTTCATGTCGCGTGCAGTTTCCACCACAATGCGGGTGTATTGGTCAATCATACCCTTTTCAAGCATGTGGTTTAGTGTTTTTTTGAGTATGTGCAACGCGCGCAGGGCAACAGGGTTTTTAATGGCGCCGATATTGGGGGTTGGCAATAGAGGTGTGCTGATTACTTTGTTGTCGACCTCTATTGTTGTTGGTTTGTTTTTTGGGAATGGGGATTCGTGTGAGTGATGGTAGAGCGTAGTGGCCTCCGGTTGGTCGGATAGTTCGTAGCGGCTCTTAAGTATCTCCATTATTTTGTCGGTTTGTCTGGGTGATGTGTAGTAGCTGCGCTTGCTCGAATGGAAATATTCCTGATAAAGTTTGGTTACGTTTTCTGTCAGTTCCTTTTGTTCTTCGCCGGAAAGCTGGTTCCATGTTTTAGGCGTGAGGGTTTCTGTTATGCTGCGCTGTATGTCGGCATGGTCTTGTTCGTCAAGTTGGTAGTCGGTGTTTTTATACGCTTGTTGGTGTTCGAAGTCCTGCGACTTGTATGCGCTTATCAAGGTGTTGGCGATTTTTATTGCATTGACCTCTTTGCGGTGCTGTGCCAGTCCTTCGTTCAGTAGCTTTATTATTTCGCCTGATTCTTTGTTCCATCGCTCTTGTCCAATAATGTGGGGTATTTTGGCAAAGGCAACGGCATCGCTGTAGATTAATCCCATACGTAGCATGGGCAGGATGTTTCGTATTGCTTTGAGGCTTAGCGAAGCGTAGCCGTCGCGTATGGTGTTCCATAGGCGGACCATCTCATCTTTTTGTTTGTCTGTGAAACAACCGGCTTTGTCGGCAAAGTCAATGATGTCTTCCGCATCATCGCTATTGAAGCAGATGTGCCAAATATCTTCATAGTTGTAACTAATTGTATGAACTTCACCTGTTTTATAGTTTGTCCTTTCCCGATAAGTGGTAATTGTTTGGGATCTCCAGTCGGAACCCAAGATTTTTTTTAGTCTGTTTATGGTGGGGCATCCTGCTACGGTGGTATCGTCGGCGTAGTTGATGGTTTTGTTTTGATAGTCGAGTTTTATATCGTGTATTTTTTCAATCGCTATACGGATGTCCGCAAACTTGAATGTTTTTCGTGCTTGTGTGAATACATTTTCGAAAATGGTTGCGCGTTCATCTTCGTTAAGTGCCCGGGTCTCGTTGTCGATGGTGAAGCGTATGCTGTTGATGATTTCTAATGCATTGGCTTCTTCGGAATCGGGATGGCTCAGGTGGCATCTTCTTTGCTTAGGTTCTAATGTGCATTTGCCGATGTTGCCTTTTTGTGAACGCAGTGGACGTCGGTAGAATATGGTGCCTTCGTTGCGTTTGGTGCTGATGAGTGACCTGTACAATGGGGGACATATTTGGTCAATTCCTTGATATTTGCATATTGCATCGACTTCTTCATGGAGTTGAGAGCGTACGGCTTGATATTCGCTGCCACGAACACGTACGCCTTCTCTTTCTAATTGGGCAAACGCGCATCCTGCAGTGGGCAGGTTGCGCTCTGTTTTGTACTTTTCGAGTTTTCCGGATTTCTTTTCCTCCGACTTTTTGAGCGAGGCTGAAATATCGAATTCTTCCGACATTTGTTTTTCCGTCATCTCTTTGAGGGTTTCGCCTTTGCTGCTTTTAAATCCCCTGCGTTGTGCTATGTGATACATGGCACGTCCGAATTTGTAGCGGTCGGTGGTATTGTTCCAGTCGATTGTTTTGTGCATAAGTACGTCGCGCAATTGGTAAGGGCTTGTATAGTCGGCTATACCGTCGTTGTCGAAATCCAGGCGTACCCATTGCTCAAATTCTGTGGCGTTGATAGGATATTCTCGTTTGAAGCCTTTCTCCTTGTCGTATTTCGACCACTTCTCAAGGTCTTGTGCGGAAAGCGGGCAGCATGAGTGTTCGATAAGCACTTTTAAGGTTGCCCAGATTCGGTATTTTCGTGCTTGGTATAGGCGGCGTTTGGAACGATGTTTTGTTCGTTCGGATGCATATGAATATTCTCCACTTTTACTGTTACCTACACCAGATGAAAATATAATGGAATTGTAATACTCTATTTGGTCAATAAGGTTTATGCCCTTGTCCGGGTCTCGGAGAGCTATTCCTAATGAATTGGTCCCTAAATCGATGCCTAATGTTTTTCCAGCCATATGATTTTTTTTGGTTTGTTCGGAATAAATCTGTATCTTTGCAAAACTATTTAAGCTTTTCACAATAAGGCTATAAGCCGTAGATTTCTCAATCCCGCGTACTCCGTGGGATTTTTTTATCTCATTACGCATCGTGTTACTTTCATTATTTGATAACATGATTTTCCCCTTACTCCACCACCACCGCAGTGCCTGAAATAGACACCAGCAGCATGGAGCCATTGGGACCGACGGTCTCGTAGCCATACGATACGCCAACAATGGCGTTGGCACCCATCGCACGGGCGCGTTGCTCCATCTCGCGTTGCGCTTGCTCGCGGCCATCAACCATCGCTTTCTCGTAGGTATTGCTGCGACCACCAATAAAATCACGAACCGATGCGAACATGTCCTTCACAAAGTTCAAACCAAAAATAACTTCGCCCGAAACAAGGCCTTTGTATTCACGGATCTCATGACCCTGAATAGATTGTGTAGTAGTTACGATCATAATTAAATGTTTATTTCACCCTGCAAAGGTACAAAATTTATCGCATATATGCAAATAAGTTATGCTAT
>CALEPD010000189.1 GCA_937910265.1 uncultured Bacteroidales bacterium | reverse complement strand
CAGTGATGCGCTATTATCCCGGTTGTTGCTATTGGTTTTTATCGAGAGGGTCGGCTGTTATTTCATCATATTCAACGCGATTGCGCAAGATGTTGCATGCCAGGTATACGGCACTTCGGAACGACTGCTCTGACGCTTTATCCTTACCTGCAATATCATAGCCAGTTCCGTGAGCGGGGCTTGTTCTAACATACGGCATGCCAGCTGTGAAGTTGACGCCTTCGGTGAAAGACATCAATTTGAAAGGAATCAAACCTTGGTCATGGTATAAAGCCACCACTCCGTCGAATTTGTTGAATTCGCTGCTTCCAAAGAATCCATCTGACGGGAAGGGGCCGTATGCCAATATGCCGTTTTGCTGGGCCTCGTCGATAACGGGCTTGATTGTTTTCATGTCGATATTACCGATAACGCCATTGTCACCGGCATGAGGATCGAGAGCAAGCACTGCAATTTTAGGCATGGGAATACCAAAATCACGTTTTAAGGAATGATTCATGATTGCGAGTTTGCTTGACAGAAGCTCATGGGTTATGGCATCGGGAACCTCGCGAAGAGACAGGTGGTTGGTGACAATTCCGATGCGAATGCGGTCGCACACCATCATCATCAAACTTTCGCTGTTGAATTTATGTGACAAATATTCTGTATGTCCAGCAAATACGAAATCATCCGACTGAATATTCTTTTTATTGATTGGTGCGGTAACCAACACATCTATATTGCCATTTTTCAGATCCTCGCATGCTGCATCGAGTGCCTGGCGTGAGAGCGCCCCTGCAGTTTCGGTTGAGATTCCGACATCAATCTTGATTTCCTCATTGGTCAAGTTGACAACATTAAACTTCTTCTCGGAGGCCTCAGATGCTCTATGTATAGCATTAAAACTCATGTCCTGATGGTGTGCCAGAAGATTCTTGTGATATGAACACACCTTTGTAGAGCCATAAAGGATGGGTATACATTGCTCAAACATTCTCGCATCACTAAAGGTCTTAAGAATTACTTCATATCCCACACCGTTGAGGTCGCCATGAGTGATTCCCAATCGAATTTTCTTAGAAGATTTTTTGTTATTTGGATGTTCCATATTATCAATCAAATTTAAATAGTATTGTAAGTATTATTAAGTATTAAATCACTTCATATGTTTGAAGGAAAGAATAGAGCAAACGCACGCCAATGCCTGTGGCGCCATAGCCATAGTAAAACTGAGGTTTTGAGAAATAGGCCACGCCCGCAATATCGAGATGAACAAATGGGACATTTTTGGCGAAGTGGGCCAAGAATTTGCCTGCAGTGATGGTGCCAGCCTCAGCCGGACCACAGTTTTTAATATCGGCTATTTGAGACTCGATAAGTTTGTCATATTCTTTCCAAAATGGGAATTCTGCGATACGTTCATAGACCTGATTTCCCATGATTTTAAGCAGGTTGAATGGATTGGCTGCGTTTTTGTGCATTGCGGCAATACCATAACTGCTGATTGCACGAACAGCGGCGCCGGTCAAAGTTGCGGCATCGATAATCAATTCAGGGTTGAATTTATCAACAGCATAGGCAATTGCATCGGCAAGTATCAAACGGCCCTCCGCATCGGTGTTGACGACCTCGACAGTAGTGCCATCGTACATGGTGATGATGTCATCGGCGGCATAAGCATTGCCTCCCGGCCGGTTGTCGGTCAAAGGCAACAAAGCAACCATGTGTACAGGCAGCTGGTTGTCGGCAGCGGCAAACACAACACTTGCCATAGTGGCCGCTCCCGCCATATCGCTCTTCATTTCACTCATGTATGAATCCGGTTTGATATTCAAACCACCGGTGTCATACATAACGCCTTTCCCCACCAATGCAATGGGTTTATCGTTTTTGTCATTCTGAGGTTTGTATTCGAGCACCACAAATCTTGGCTCATCCACACTTCCTTTATTGACTGCCAACAAACCGCCCATGCGCAATGACTCGATTTGCTTTTTGTCGAAGACGCTACAACTGATTTTTAAATCGCAAGCTATTGACTCCAGTTCTTCGGCAAACGATGCGGCATTCAAATTCGCAACCGGAAGATTGACCCATTCACGACACCAGTAGATCCGATTCCACAGTGACACATTACTGTCAAGTTCATCTTGAGAAATGAATGCTTTTTCGATATACAAATGCTCAAGATGATTTCTTTGTTTGGAATAGAAACGGTCGAAAGTATAGTCGGCCAGGGTTAATCCTTCAGTCACTGCCACAATTTCTTCTGGAATGACACCTTCTCCGACAACAGCCACAGCATGCACATTGTCCTGCATCATACGTTTGTGGAGATCCGCAGCCAATCGACGCAATTCTTCCAAACTCTCAACCGATTCCAATTCGCTGTCGAAGCATATCACATAAGTATGATTGGGAAGACGGTCGAATGAAAGTACAAAGTTTTTAGATTGGGTTTTACGCTCTTTTATCAGTTCGATTTCACGCTTGCTGAAAGGAAGTGTTCTTTCTGCCACTTCATCTCCATAAACAAATATCAAATCACCTTCATATGTTTTTGGTGCAATGGGTTCAAGATGGTATTGTATCATATTCTATATATGGTTTATTAAAATAATCACTTTATTCGTTTTCAACGATTCCAATTGCTGATAGAAATGCTGTCGTGATGGGGCATCCATCCATGCAGTCGGTTCATCGAGTATCAATACAGGGGCATCGCTATAATACAATCGTGCCAATGCCAGTTTTTGCCATTGTCCCATACTCAACTCCTCGCCATTGACAAACATTCTTCCAAGTTGTGTTTCGTAACCTTCGGGCATTTTCTCAATCAACTCATGGATGCCTGCCATTGATGCGGCCTTCGCTATTTTATCCTTGTCAGGATTGCCTACATCTCCGAAAACAATGTCTTCAGAAACAGTACAATAAAAACGCACATAATCTTGAAAAATTGCCCCTACAGCACGCCTCAGTTCATTTACATCGAACTGCCTGATATCTATTCCGTTGATTTCGATACAGCCTTGTTGTGGGTCGTACAATCGTAGCAATAGTTTGAGCATTGTTGTTTTTCCAAATCCGTTTTCCCCTTGAACCAAAACAACCTCACCATTACCTGCCTCAAGACAAAAATCGGAAAGCACAAATTTATCAGAATTTGGATAGCTGAAAAACACATGGTTAAAAGTGACTTTTTCGATTCTATCAGGAAATGGAACCGGGGATTGAGGAGATGTGAGTTGAGGCTTAAGTTCCAAAAACTCGTTAAGGTTATCCATAAACAACCGGTTGTCGTATAGCGAAGATACGGAAACAACCGTCTTCTGGAGATAGGATTGACCTCTACGATAGGCCTCAAAAAGCATCACAAAAGAACCCACTGTAATGGCTCCCACAATGGCTTTGTTCAACAGCAGGAAGAGGACTGCAAGCAATGCAGCAGTTTCTATGATTGCCGAAGCGCCATCGAGCACTGCCATCTTCTTGGAGATACTCAACAAGCGGTCGACCAGTCCTTTTCTCAGCTTCACAAAACGAGATCGGAAATATTCAGAAAGGTTGTAGGTGCGAACCTCTTTTGCATATTCGCGATTGCTGAGCAATGCGGCAAAATAGGATGTTTTTCTATAATCCTGCGTACTGTTACGGCGGAACTTGTAAACAGCAATGGCTTTTTTCAATCTGAAAACAAATGACGGAATTACGGCAGCGATCATCACCAACAATACCGTAAACGATGCATCTGCCAACATGAATGCTAT
The DNA here is from genome assembly GCA_937910265.1 of uncultured Bacteroidales bacterium. GTDB lineage: Bacteria > Bacteroidota > Bacteroidia > Bacteroidales > P3 > Colimorpha. The sequence continues at coordinate 1,948 of CALEPD010000189.1, read as the reverse complement.
TCCGACAATCGATATCAACGACCCAATCAACGTAACTGTGTTATTAAAAATTGATATAGGCCTGGTTGATGCTTCCTGCTGCGCACGATGGAACGTGTCGTAGAACTCGGGGGTATCGTAATAAGCCATATCAAGCAGTGACGACTGGCGCTGAATACGTTCACTAAGATAGTCGATTATTTTTTGTGACAATTTATCGTTGTTTACTCCATTGACAACTCCCACAAGCCGATTTGCAAAAAACACCGCACAAAACAAAAGAATATAAGTCCAAACAGGCGTTTCAGATATTGCATTCGATTGGCTTGCAGCTGCAAGGGTTATTCCATCAACCACCTGTTTTAAAAGGTAAATATTAACCAAAGGTAAAATACTTTGAACAAGCATGCATGTCAACCGTACCCAAAAAGCGCGGGAGTCACATCCATAAACCATTAGGATGGCTTTGCGAACAGTTGAAAATGTATGTTTCACGGCTTCAAAATATTTTTACTGACTTAACTATATTACTTCCCAATACATTATTTATTTTTTCCATCAACCCGTCTTTGCGATATTCCATCTCATGGCGAAGTGCGGCCGAAGCCAGATTAACCACCAGCGTTCCATCCTTAAACTTTACAGAGCGAGTCAACTTATATATCAATTGGCCTACAACATCTTTATATGCAGTCTTAACCTCCAACTCTGATACCGCAGTTTCGACATTCAGTTTTCGGTATGCCAACTTCAACAAATCGGACAAAGCGTGTTCATTACTTCCCATTGTCAACAATTATTCCGTTATCAACCATGTAAAAGCCACATTCAACAGCAGAAATGTCCTTAAGGATTGCCTGAACCTTATCGGGTTGGGTATCGGTTAGGAAAACCTGACTGAAAGTGTCGCCCGTAACGAGTTTGACCAATTTCGTCACCCTTTCGATATCAAGTTTGTCGAATATGTCGTCCAACAACAATATTGGATTTTTGTTGGTCATTTTTGAAATATACTCGACTTGAGCCAACTTGAGTGCCAAAACGCAGGTTTTCTGCTGTCCTTGCGAGGCAAACTTCTTGACGGACATGTCTTTGAACATCATCTCGATGTCATCTTTGTGAGGCCCTACTGTAGTATATTGGGCAAATTTATCACGGTCGCGGGAAGCAACCAATTGCTGCGCAAGCGGTCCTTCAGAAGATTCGACCAAAGAGACCGATACAACTTCCCTGTTATTGGAAATCCATTGATAATAATAATCAAAAAGAGGTTGGAAAACCGATATGAATTCACGACGGGCCTCTATGATTTTTTCACCATGGAGAACCAACTGGTCATCCCAAATGGCAATGGTGTCTGCATCCCAATACCTATCGTCGGAGAATTGTTTAAGCAACCGGTTTCGCTGTTCAAGCGCACGATTATACATCAATAGATGCGAGAGATATCCTTTATCGGTTTGTGATATCACTCCGTCAACAAACTTACGTCTCACATCACTACCGCCAATGATCAACTGATGGTCACCCGGACAAATCATCACCAATGGAATACGTCCTATATGATCGGCCATCTTAGAATAGGCATTCTTATTCCATTTCAATTGCTTGGGTGCACCCTTTTTCACTACACAAGATACCTCTACATTCTCCTCATTCTCTTCATAATATCCATGTATTGCGAAAAAATCCTCATCGGTTTTGATATTCAAGCTGTCAACAGGATTAAAATAGCTCTTGCCAAAGGAGAGGTAGTACAGAGCATCGAGAATATTGGTTTTGCCTACACCATTGTTTCCGACAAAACAATTTATGTTATGACAAAGATCGACATCGGCTTCGGCATAATTTTTGAAATTAGATAGTTTGAGGCGCTTGAGTAACATAGGCAAACTGATTAGAATTGTTTCACATACTCCTCAACATCCTCCATCAACCAACGGGGTGTACTTGTGGCTCCGGTGATACC
>CALEPD010000188.1 GCA_937910265.1 uncultured Bacteroidales bacterium | reverse complement strand
CGTATGTTGCTGGGCAACATGTCGATTCCGTCGCACAGAATGCCTGTCATTTTGTGAAACTGTGCAATGCGGTACAGCTCCATCCAGTTACGCTCATTATATGTCTCAAATGCCTTCCCATCGAGCTGATGGCCAAACAATGCGGCTCGCAGAAGACTGAATATGGATTGGTCGATGTTGTTCATCACACGGTGTCCATGAATGATTTTTGTACTTTGTTGAATACCACGATGCCTACCGAAAGCAGGATGACCATAAAGCCAAAACTATAACCCAACCATTGCCAGCCGATAAATTCTCCGGCATTGAGCGCACCATATTTAAATGTCTCGATGATGGATGTCACAGGGTTGAGGCACATGACGGTATGAATGTCGATACCCATCATTACTTGTCCCTTTACCTGACTCAGCGGATATACGATAGGGGTGGCGTACATCCATAGCGAGACGACGAAGGTGAAGAGTATTTGGAGGTCGCGGTACTTGGTGGTCATCGATGAGATGATGATGCCGAAGCCAAGCGCCAGTCCTGCTGCCATGATGATGAGCAGCGGTGCCAGCAACAGGTATATGTTTGGGGTTATGTCGCTACCCGTGAACACATATACGAGATAGACGATGATGAATAGCATAATCTGTATGCCAAAGCGTACAAGGTTGCTTATGATATCAGAAACAGGGGTGATGATGCGCGGAAAATAAACCTTGCCGAAGATGCCCGCATTGCCCACAAATGTGTTGGATGATTTTGTCAAACAGTCGGCAAAGTATTGCCAAACGGCCGTTCCTGCCAAATAGAACAGCGGTTGGGGTACTCCGTCGGTGGGTATGCCGGCAATACCGCCGAACACCACCATGTACATGATGACAGTGAGGGCTGGCTGGATGATAAACCATAGGGGCCCCAATACGGTTTGTTTGTATTGGGTGATGATGTTGCGTTTGATGAACAAGGCGCACAGGTCACGGTATGCCCATATCTCTTTGAAATCGACGGAAAGAAGCTTGTCTTTCGGTTTGATGACTGTTGTCCAGTATGTTGACATTAATGCGAATGTTTTTTGTTGAACAAAATGTTGTGTACGATACCCCAGAAGTATTTCCAATCGGTACGGAGGGGATGTTTTTTATAGGCCTCAATGTATCGGCGCTCTGATGCTTGAACCTCTTCCGGGGTGGATGGGGTCGCTTTCTCGTAATAAAATGGCGGAAGCAATCCCGGTTTGACTGAAGTATGTAACTCTTGCATTTCGGGAGTGTACAAACTTAGGTAGTGTTCCGAAAGTGGACGGACTCCCACCAACTTCATTTCCCCCTTAAGCATGTTGATAATCATGGGAATCTCGTCGAGCCATAACTTGCGAAGCCATTTTCCGGAAGTGTTCACACGATAGTCGTGGGCAAATTTTCCGCAATCGTCAAGACTGTTGTGCTCATAGACATACGATTGGATGTATTCGCTGTATGAGTACATGGTGCGGAATTTGTACACTTCGATGATTTTCCCATTTTGTCCTACACGACGTAACTTGATAATCGGCCCTGAGCTGGGGGTGCCTTCGGTGATGGGTTCGCGCACTTTACGTCCGATGACGAAGAATGTGCCGCTGATGGTGCCTTCGTACATGACTTCAAATCCAGCATGGTAAAGGCGCCCTAAAATCTCCACACGGTTGAATGTGCGGTTCTTGCCTTTGGTAATGTAAAAATATAATTTGTTTAATGGGCTGACCTTCGAACATACGCGGTGCCATAGGTAATGGGCAAAGTAATATATATCGCGTATGATGAATGGATATTTTTCGTAAATCAAATGTTTCTTCACTCTAGATGTACGGCTGTTGCAGAAGATGTATCCGTTATCTTTCAGCAATTCGTTGGCTGTAAATAGGAATGGGTCGAGGTCTTTGATTGCGTTAACGGGTCGCTGGATTAAGATGCATTCCTTCGTTTTCTTACCGTTTTTATTCAAAATTGCTGTAAGATTGGAAACGGAAATGTTGACGGCAAGTGTAGATGATGCAAGTGTCCGTTGATTTCGATGAACCCAATCCCATATGTGTCGCAGCGAAAGTGTGTTGGTCGATGTTAGCAAACGTCGCAAATCGTCGCACTCAATATCCGAAAAGGCGATATGCTCGCTGTACTCTTCCCCGATTTCTTTGAAATGCTCGGGAAGACGTTTGCTGTCGTTCTCGTATTGGGTGGTGAAAAGCTGTTTGCGCATTAAGCTGTGTTAGGTGTGATTACCTCCAGGAAATCTGGATGGATGAATGTTGTGGCTATTGCTGCAACTCCATGAATAGTGACAATGAGTCGTCGGTCTTTTTTTATTCTCTTGATGTGTCCCTCTGCACCTTTGAACGGTCCTTGTGTCACGCGGACGCGGTCGCCTTGGTGGTATTCGGGTTTGTCGTCGCCCAAATACATAAGTCCATTCTCCCCAGTATTGACCATGAACATGAACAATTCCATTTCGCGGTCGGGGATAATCAGCGGTTTGTGTGATAATGGATCGCGGTATACCCAAAATAGGGTGTACCGCGTGTTTTTGATGTGGGATATAGTCGTTTCGGATGCACGGATAAATGCCAATGAGCGTATGATTTGCGTGGGGAAAAAGGTTTGCAGCCTTTCGCGTTCAAGCAGTGTTTTGATTGCGGTGGTTTTGCTGCTGTGAAATTTTATAGCATACCAATGTTTGTTGTCTGTTATCATGCTCATTATTTTAAAATAATCATATTCCTGAAGGAATGTAGCCTACAGGTTCATATTTTTTTAGGTAATTCCGGCTGTCCTGTTCCGAAACGAATGGCAGTTCCTATCCAAGAACATGTCCACTACCAACATTTTTTGGGGACTCCACTGATATATATATATATATATATATATCAGTATTTTACGGTGTGTTGTGGTGTATTTTTACCATAATGGATTCCCCTTGACGCACTGCAAAAATACGTAAAAAAAACTATATTTTTGTTAAAAATGTTCATGTGTCTGCGCAAATATATACAAATGTGCACATTTTTGCACAAATATGGCATGAACTGTGTGTTGTGAGATGGTGGCATGAGCGGCAGCTTGGTCATTGTTGGTTGTGCCGAGTGTATCGCCATTCCAGGTGCTGCAAAATAAACAAGGCTGCCAACAAAGGCAGCCTTGTAGTGTGAAACTCTTTTGTATCCTTGAGAGTTCTTTGGTCTTGTATTGGATGTTACGAATGCTTTTTTTAGGGGGTTATTTTCTTAACTCCAGCAAGATGTTCATCATCTTTGTTGCACTCTCGCTGATTACTGTGCCGGGTCCGAAGATGGCTGCTGCTCCACTTTCGTAGAGGAAGTCGTAGTCTTGTGGGGGAATAACACCGCCTACAACAACCATGATGTCCTCACGGCCGAGTTTGCGGAGCTCTTCGATGACTTGGGGAACCAGGGTCTTGTGGCCTGCGGCCAGCGAGCTGACGCCAAGAATATGTACATCGTTCTCAACGGCTTGGCGGGCGGCTTCTGCAGGGGTTTGGAAGAGTGGTCCCATGTCAACGTCGAAGCCGAGGTCGGCGTATCCTGTGGCCACTACTTTGGCTCCACGGTCGTGTCCGTCTTGTCCCATCTTGGCTACCATGATACGAGGTCTGCGACCTTCAATCTTTGCGAATTCGTCGGTTAGTGCGCGTGCTTGTTTGAAGCTGTCGCTGTCTTTTGTCTGGGTGCTGTACACGTTGCTGATAAGGTTGATTTTTGCTTTGTAGCGTCCGTAAACTTTTTCGAGTGCGTATGAAATCTCTCCGAGGGAAGCTCGTTTGCGTGCTGCATCGATGCTGAGCTCAAGGAGGTTGCCTTTGCCGCTTTCGGCGCATTCGGTAAGAGCATTGAGGGCTGCCTCAACTGCAGCGTTGTCACGCTCGGCGCGCAATTTGGCAAGGCGCTCGATCTGTGCTTTGCGAACGGCGGTGTTGTCGACTTCGAGGGTTTCAATGGGGTCTTCGTGGTCGAGACGGAATTTGTTCACTCCAACAATGGTGTCAATATTGCTGTCGATACGGCTCTGTTTGCGTGCAGATGCCTCTTCGATGCGCATCTTCGGAATGCCGCTTTCAATTGCTTTTGCCATACCGCCCAATTTCTCGATTTCCTGAATGTGGGCCCATGCACGGTGCGCAATTTCATGGGTAAGGGTCTCGATGTAGTAACTGCCTGCCCAGGGGTCAACTACGCGGCAGATGTTGGTCTCTTCCTGTAAGTAAATCTGTGTGTTGCGGGCAATACGTGCGCTGAAGTCGGTGGGCAGGGCGATGGCCTCGTCGAGGGCATTGGTATGCAAGCTCTGGGTGTGGCCGAGGGCTGCTCCCATCGCTTCGATACATGTGCGGGCAACATTGTTGAATGGGTCTTGCTCGGTGAGCGACCAACCTGATGTTTGTGAGTGTGTACGAAGAGCCAATGACTTAGGATTCTTCGGATTGAATTGCTTCACAATCTTAGCCCACAACATACGGGCAGCACGCATCTTGGCAATTTCCATGAAGTGGTTC
>CALEPD010000187.1 GCA_937910265.1 uncultured Bacteroidales bacterium | reverse complement strand
TTGGGGACATGTCCCCAAGAGAATACAAAACGAATTATATTGAAAAATTTATGTAATTTTGCAAGTCCAATTTAGAACTGTCCTAAAAAGGGGATGTTTACACAACCACAATCAGAGGCTACTAATCAGCGAATAGACATTGGTGGAAAATCTTCAATATCGGCAAAATATAGGTCGGCCAGGATATTATTTCATTGACAAAGCATAAGAACGCCACTTTGAAATCAGCTCAACGAACTCGTCAGGAAGTTTCGATTCGAAGTACATGCTTTCATTTGTTGAAGGGTGGACAAAACCAAGTACAACAGCATGCAATGCTTGTCGAGGAAGCATATCGAAACAATTGTTTACAAACTGACGGTATTTAGTGAATGTAGTACCTTTAAGTATTTCGTCACCACCATACGCTGCATCATTAAATAAAGGGTGTCCAATATGCTTCATATGGGCCCTAATTTGATGAGTTCGACCTGTTTCCAATACACATTCAATCAACGAGACGTAGCCAAAGCGTTCGATTACATTCCAGTGAGTTACTGCATGTTTACCTTTTTGCTGATCTTCGGGCAAAGTATCGTCGTGAGGGTATACTGCCATAACGCGACGGTCTTTCATTGAACGTGCCAAATTGCCAACAATGGTACCAGAAGGTTCTTCGAAGTCGCCCCAAACCAAGGCATTATATTTACGATTAATTGAATGCTCAAAAAATTGCTTTGATAAAATGATCTGAGATTCTTCGTTTTTAGCAACCAACAACAATCCTGAGGTATCTTTGTCGATGCGGTGCACCAAATATGGAATGATGGGATTGCCATCTTTACCAGTTTTATTTTGAAAATAGAAAACAAGACCATTCAGCAATGTTCCAGTAAAATTGCCATATCCAGGATGCACAACCAAACCCGCAGGCTTATCAATTACCAATACATCATCATCCTCGTAAACAATATTGAGTGGGATATCCTCTGGCAATACTTCAGTACTTTGTGGAGGAGTGGGAAGCAATATTGAAATGACATCCAAAGGTTTTACCTTGTAGTTGGATTTGACAGGAACTCCGTTAACCAAAACACATGAGGCCTTGGCTGCCAATTGGATTTTGTTGCGCGAAATACTCGCCAAACGGATTTGGAGGAACTTATCGATACGCAACATTTCCTGCCCCTTGTCGACAATGATACGATGATGCTCATAAAGTTCATTAGGATCTTCCTGCTCAACTAATTCTTCCAAATTGGGATTGTTTAATTCCATATATATTAGCGATATTTCGAGAATTTATGAATACTTCTATATTTTGAGGAGTGATTAAGAACTACTGCAATATACATTCCCGGCTGAAGCGAAGAAATGTCAATGTGGCCAGTTGATTGTGACACCAACAATAGTTTACCCATTAAATCATATATTTGAACTGAAATATCATGGGATGATGAAGATGTAACATGAATATAATCGGAAGCCGGGTTGGGCGTTACTGTGATATCATCGACAACTTGTATATTGGGTGCATCCAACGAACCCTTAACGCCAAAATAAGGACGAAGCATCAAGGAACCCGACAATACACTTTGCATCCATTCGTGCCCTGTGCGGTAGAAGAGGTTCTGGCGTGAGTCGTTGCTTCGATCAAAACCAATGTTTATAAAGTTGCCGCTCATTTGCTCAAATCCAACATAGACCGTGCCACTAACAACAACAGGGGTGTCTAAGACGTAACGGCAAAATTCGTTGAGGCCATTAAAAACAGGTTTTCTCTTAGTGGCGTCACGATAAATAATGTTACCCGGCTCGCCGTTGTCGTCATCCCAAACAATTAGATTGAACTGTATGTTTTCGTTCTCAGCCAAACGAGTCCTATTAAAACAAATCTCGACCGAAGTCAATGTATCGGGGACATTTAATTGAAACCGGTAAGCCAACGAGACTCTGCTTCCTGTAGAACTCAAGCCATAACCATTCTCCGCAATGCCATCGTCGTATGCATAGTAATTGTCGAAAACCTGGGAGAATCGGATTGTATCATTAACTTCATGGGCATCGCCAGATACACCCTCGCGCAAAACATGGGTAATTGTGAACACATTGCGACTTGTCGGGTTTACCGGAAACATGCAACTGATATCGGGGGTGGAATGAGCAGGAACATTTTGATAGGATCCTGCATTGCCAAATGACCGGATATTCTGGAATCCGCCATCATAACCACACACTTCAGAATTATATTGGTTGGTGACACTGTAGTAATAGTTAACCGCCAATTCCTGAGAATATCTATTGGACATTATCAACTCGCATGACTCGGCCACATCGTCGTCGGAATATTGACGTGCGGGCATTGCACAATACTCCTTGAGAAAAGATGGAGCCTTGGCCACAAAAGCAACATCACGGACATTTCTATCATTATACGAGCGACCATAATTTAAATACACGTAGTCGATATTCCATTGATCACAATTGCCGACCATACCAGGCTTGGGGTTGTCGTCGAAACTGCAATAATTACGGAAGCGGAACTTGAAATTACTCTTGAAATAATCAGGGTCGGTAATCTTGATTGCAACATACTGCCAAAGGCAGCCATAGGAATAATGCAAACTATCAATCAAGGAATCGACCAACTGATCGGGGCTCCAGCCGGGTGTACACCATACCATATTCCAAGAACTATCGACAGGGTTGAAAAAATCCAAGATTAAAGAATCGGCATATTCCGGTGCATCTCCATTTCGTTCCCACATCTCACCTACCCCACCACCAGGTAAATAATAAAAACTCAGATATACCGAGTCGCCTGGATTCATAATACGAGGGTAGGCCGAAAAAACAGAATCAAGTCGGATATCGACAGAAAGTAGCGTATCACCAGAAAATCGGGAGGAGGCATCTTTCAAATACAATTGTCCGAATTTATCGACTGCGTCTAGCGTGACCACTCCTACCGTAGGAGGAAACGGTGCATAGTCGGCATTAACAAACGCTTGATCGGACTGCCAATTTGAAGGTTTGGGGACACCATGATAATTAGAAAAATCGTCGAAGAAAGGCAATCGGGCCGATGTTGCCGACTTTACTTCAAAATCAATGCCATATTGTGCAGGAGTGATATACTCCTGTGCGGACAATGAGGCCGCAACAAAAACATAGATTAAGAATAACGGAAACGAACAGCGCATAATCGGTTATCTCCACCAACCCTCATTGTCAATTATAAATTCTTCTTCAGTAATACCCTCGTCAGCATCGATACTATCGTAGTCTGCGGGGTATATGATTTTTGAAGAATCGACTTTGAAATCACGAATCATCTGCTTTACATCAACCTCGTCGGGGTTGCAAAGCCATACTTCAACCTGTGTTCCGAACGTATATTGGGAAACTCCTGTATATTCAGGTTCCTGTTTGTATACAACCGACTTTGACTTATCCTTTACGTTTTTTTTGTAGTGGGGCACAACATTGAAGCCCGCCGCCAATGTAGAACGCTGGGCAGCGGTAGATTCTTTCCCCAGTAAGAAAGGTATTTTACCGCTTGTACGATTAGAAGGATTCTGGACTATCAATTCCAACTTTGCATTACGCGGAACTTCGTCACCAGGGACCAGATGCTTACCTTTGTACAAGATTGAATTAACCATTGGAGACCTGAGTTCAAGTGAGCCATCGGATGCGATAAAAGACAACTTACCGACTTGAAGGCCTGCATTCATAGCACGGGACACTGCTGATGGCAACGAAGAGTTAAGCAAATCGGGAACAATTACATCCTCTTGTTCAACTGATGCAACTGTTACATATACCTTTCTATCGGGTTTGATGACAGTTCCCGAACGAGGTATCTGAGAAAGAATGACACCTCCTTCCATACCAGACTGATACAACGAATCGATAACCACACATTGCACGTCATACTCCAGTTCGGACGGATAGAGCCCTGTTACATCGGGCATAACAAACGCCTTGTCATGACGGGCATAAACCTTCAAGAGCATAAAGGTGACTATTAGAATAGCTATCGAAATCAACAGCATTATCAATAGATGCTTGATTATCGGGAATCGTTGGAAAATATTATTCTTCGGCATAATCGGTCAGTATCCTTTTGTAAAATAACAAATTTGAACACAAAATATTGTGTACACTAATCACTATCACAGACGGTGCCCTTGAGCGTGGCCGCCGTACAATCAGTCACCTTAACCATGACATAATCGCCAGGTTGAATATTGTGACGGTCGAAAACAATCACTTTATTTTGACTATTGCGACCAAACAGCTGATCTTTCGACCTATGGGAAGTGCCCTCAGCCAATACCTCAAACACTTTCCCGATTTCCTTTCTATTGTTTTCCAATGCTATCTCACCTTGAAGTGCAATAATTTCCTCCAAACGCCTTGTTTTGAGGTTGTCCGGGATATCATCCACATAATGCTTCTCGGCATAGGTGTTTGGCCTCATGGAATACTTAAACATATAAGCGTAATCGTATTTCACTTTACGGAATATATCCAATGTAGCCTGGTGGTCTTCCTCAGTCTCCCCACAAAAGCCTGCAATAATATCGGTTGTTATGGAACAATCGGGCATGTGCTGTCTGATGGCTGCGATACGATTGAGGTACCATTCGGTAGTGTAACGTCGGTTCATCAATTTAAGCATACGATCACTTCCGCTTTGCACAGGAAGATGTATGCAACGACAGATGTTTTTATGAGAAGCCAAAGCCATAATCAAATCATCCGACAAATCCTTTGGATGAGATGTCGCAAAACGTACCCGCAATTTAGGGTCGACTTCGGCGACCATGGTTATCAATTTGGGGAAATCGACATCGCCAGACTTGTAAGAGTTTACATTCTGCCCCAGCAAAGTAACTTCCTTATAGCCTTTGCTAACCAAATCGCGTGCTTCATCGACAATGGTTTGCGGAGAACGACTGCGCTCGCGTCCTCTCGTATAAGGTACAACACAATAGGAGCAGAAGTTCTGACAACCGCGCATTATCGATATGTAAGCGGAAATTCCATTGCCGTTGTAACGGACGGGGATGATGTCGGAATAAGTCTCATCAACGTCCAATTCCACCTCGGCTGTGCGTATGCCATTGCGCACTTGCTCGAGTATTTGGGGCAGTTTCCGATACGCATCGGGGCCCACGACGAAGCATACATTTTCTTCTTGTTCCAACAATTGATGCTGCAAACGTTCGGCCATACATCCCAATATACCGACGCGAAGATTTGAATGCTTTGACTGAAAAGCCCTCAGCTCACGAAGCCGTTTGCGTATGCGCTGCTCGGCGTTGTCACGGATTGCGCAGGTATTGATCAATACATAGTCAGCATTCTCAATTTCTGACACGATTTCATATCCAGCCTTCATTAAGACCGAACCAACAATTTCGCTGTCTGCAAAGTTCATCTGACAGCCGTAAGTTTCAAGAAAAACCTTCATTAACTTGAGTCAAATATTTTTGCAAAAATACGAAATATTGTTGAAATAGAAATCCACCATACCTATAAAAGAGAACCGCCCCGCGTGACAAATTCATCTGATGCATACAACGACAACATTTTGATATTCGCGCTGGCGTGCAGGGGCAATGTTTTTGAAGGAGTTCCATTTACATTACAGAATATTCATTTGCGGCAATTGACTCTATTGCCCACTATTTTTATTGCCTGCCCACATGAACAGCCACTTTGCAATCGGGAATGAGCACACAATGATTGTATGGTGACCGGCATGATTATAAAGACAACACATGTAATATATTGACGAAAAAATGTATCTTTGCAAAATGAAATATCTGACAATTTTACTTTTATTCATACATGTCGCCATCGGCTATGCCGACGCCCAGATAATGAAGGACTCCATTTGGTCTCCCAATATCAAAACAGTAACACTATACCGAAACAATATTGATTTGGAATCACCCATCATTGTGTTAAACCAGCAAGACCGGTTAATGCTCCGATTTGACGAGATATCGGAACAACCCAACAACTACAGATACCGGATATACCATTGCAACTCCAATTGGGAAAAGGATTCGCTGGAAGCATATGAATTCATGCAAGGACCCGAAGATGAATACATTGAAAATTACAACAGTTCATTTACAACCCTTACATCATATTTTAACTACTACCAAACCATACCGTCAAAATACTCAACATTCACCGTATCGGGGAATTATGTATTGCACGTGTATTTGGAAGAATCGCCTGACAGCATAATCATCACCCGCCGTTTCTACGTTACGGAGAATGCAGTTGACGTTGAAATGGAGATCACATCACCTACCGAAAACAAATGGGAAAACCAAGAAGTTTCCGTAGCAATAGGGAGCAAAAATCCTGCCTCGTTACAACTCCTAAACAACCTCTTCTTGAAAGTGATGGTTCAACAAAACGGCAGAACTGACAATGTAAGCACGCTGTCATTCAGTGGATATAACAGCAGCAAACTTTGCTACCAATGGGGGAAGGAAAATATATTCGAAGGAGGAAATACATTCAGATATTTCGACATCAGCAATATTCGCACGCCAATGTACAATGTAAAGCAAATAGAACACTTTGGCGATGAGATATACGCCATATTGATACCCGAGGAAGACCGTTCGAGAAAAAATTACGAAACAATAGAGAGTCTGAACGGTGGCATAAAAACAAATGCATGGGACAGAAACAACCCACAATTAGAATCGGAATATGTATATGTAAACTTTCTGCTTCCTATGGAATATCCAATACTTGACGGCGATATCCATATTGTAGGCGATTTGACTCAATGGCTTTTAAATGATGACAGCAGAATGGAATACAATATGCAATTGAAAGCGTACACGAAACGCCTGCTACTTAAACAAGGATACTACTCGTACCAACTACTATTCAAGCCAACCGGAAAATCGACAGGACTAACCGCAAGGATTGAAGGGAACCACACCTTCACACCCAATACTTATACAGCATTTGTCTATTACCGTATGCCGGGAGACAGATACGAGCGACTTATTGCAGTGAAACAACAGAAACCGATAAAATCGATGTAGTATTATCGGACACAGCACAACGCCCGTCTGCACGCATTCCGACAATCCACAATATACGGTCATCGGCATCGGTTAGGACCCAAACATTTTCTTTCTCGATCAAAGAAAGATGCTTGTCTTTCAAGAAATCGCTGACTAGACGACTTCCCCCCATCCCGAACGGGACAAATCGGTCTCCGGGTTTCCATCTCCGAACTGATATAGGCAGAGCCACCTTCTCGGCATCGAACAAGGCCTTGGTTGCAGTACATTTCAAACTGCCGACAGACACTCTGTCAACAACATCCACACTAATCTCCGGCTTCTGGTCATGTCCACTGTTCAAAGGATAAATGAAGACCCTTGTACGGTCCTTAAGCATCCTATAAGAGGCGGAGTAGAACTGTTTGCCCGACTCACCATGAAGAACATCAAGAAGAGTTGTTAACGTGGATTTAGAGAAGCAAAACGGAGGCCTGCATATCAGTTCATACAAAATAGTTTTCCTTGGAGACAAAACATCGATATCGCGTATTTCGATATAACATCCTCCATCGGGCAATTGATGCAGCAGATTGGAACATGCGTTATCGACATATTTATGATATATTTCTTCGGCTTCAACAAGATTTGCAATATTAGACTCCATAATATTATCAATATTTGGAGAAAGCTGTCTCAGCAGGGGCATCAATTGATGTCGTACTCGGTTTCGGGTATACTCGAGCGTTGCATTTGTGCAATCCTCGACCCAATGCAGACCATTGCTTTGTACATACTCATCAATCTCCTTACGACTAAAGCACAGCATAGGTCTGACCACATTATTCATCTTGGGAAGAATGCCATGCAAACCGGTAATGCCAGTTCCTCGCAAGAGATTTATAAAGAAGGTTTCGGTTGAATCGTCACGGTGATGGACTGTAGCAACACACGAGTAGCCAAATTGCCTACACAAATCCTTAAAATAGGAATATCTCAGACGACGGGCCGCCTCCTCGATAGACTCACCATTTGCTGCGGCTTCCGCCACAGTATCGAAAGAAACAACATGTACCGGCACATTGTAACCCTTGGCAAGGTTTCTAACGAAATGTTCGTCCCGGTCGCAATCGCCTTCTCTTAAATTAAAATTACAGTGAGCTATTGCAAATCTATATTGTGAGCGGTGCATCAAATCGCACAGGGTGACTGAGTCCTTTCCTCCACTAACAGCAAGCAACACCTCTTCTCTATCCGAAAAGAGGTGTTGCTCATTGATAAATGCATTAAAGCGATTCAGCATATTTATTGTTTAAAGACCATCTTACGCATCAAACGATTGGTGTTACATTCGATGCCGTAGTAGTAGACGCCTGAAGTGCCTAATGGCTTATCGAAGTAAATTGAATGATCTCCTGAATCATAATAACCAGTTTCCTGATATACCATGCGGCCCATTTGATCCATCACGAAGAATTTGACTTCACCACCAACGGGCAGATAGAAATCGATTCGGGTTTCGTCGATAAACGGGTTAGGGTAGTTCTGGCTGAGAGTCATGCCGTCTCCATCCAAAACAGTGGGAACACCATCGAAATAATTCACAACCTCGACAACATTGGTTTCGTTGTTTGAACTATTCGAATCACGTGTTACGCGGAGTTTGGCTGTACCAGTGTACTGACGGTTCGGATCTTTAGAGATAGTATTGTCGAAATCCAAATGGTAAATTACAAACGGATCCAACTGACGTGTACTCATTGCTGAGACAGACTCACCATTAATTGTACCCGAAATGGTTTGGTTATAGGTAAGTGACATGTTACCGATATTTACAACCTGGAGACGTACACGACATTCATCGTTTCGGTTCTCTTCAACCAGGATTTTGTTAACCTGGATGTCGACATACTGCTCGGCAATAACTGAAGTGGTGTCGTTTGATCTGTCGTTGTCCTCATCGCAACGAACATAAGCACTTACGAATTCGTATGGAGCCTCACGTTCAGGCAACTCGAAATCAAATACGTGAACACCGCTAGACAAGGCTGCCAAAGGAACGTCGCGGACGAATGTTTCTCTAACCATTGTAGCAGTATCCAAGTCGTACCAGAAACCTACTTCGAAATTGTTTACAGAACGAGCACCAGCATTGTGGATTACGAGCTCGATAAGAGTTTTCGTAGTATTTGAACGGTCGACAACAATTTCCTTAGCCACCAAGTCATTGATAGCGGCGATACCCGTCACTTGACGTCTTACGGTGTCATTCAGTCGGTAAGTGTCTTGATCATAATCGGTATAGGCCTCGAGGGACATTGTACCCAATGCAGCCGGGAACTTAGTTTTGAAGGTATAATTGAAGTATTCCATAGAGGGCAAACCATCCGGGCCAAGATATTCATCGAAATTGATGGTTTCTGTTACTACGGTGGTACGGTTGAATATATAGGTTATTTCTGACGAATGAACTGGATTTGCACCATAGTTGCGTACACGGGCTGTTACTGCGATAGAGTCACCTGCAACGACATTTTCTAGCGGATACAACATCGAGATGAGCGACATATCGTACTCGAGCGGAGCCAGGACAAAATTCTTAACAGTAGTGTCATTGTCATAATAAACATCGGTATTTACGCGGGTAAATGCGGCTATCTGGAAAGTATCCGGGAAGTTGTTTGTAACAGTGAACGAGTTGGTAAATGTATACGATGTAGTATCACCGGGAGCAAGGATACCTTGCCACAAGCCTTGCAGTGAAAGGATTGAACCCCACGGCAGATAGTTTACGTTAACAGATCTGATGGTATCATATCCATAGTTCTTAATGCGCACTTGCGGGAAGATTGTTTCACCAAACTTAGGATCGGTTGGATAAGGAATGTCAACTACACCAACATCAATATCGCGTTGGCCACGACCAATACGGAAGTTGTCGATGTTACAACCTTCGCCGTAACTGGAGTTAGCGTTGGAACCCTTTTCGGTTTCATAAACAAATCTGAACTGAATACGTTGTTGGAAGTTACCACGTATCAATGATGTTTTGAAGAAGTAATTTACATATCCATAGTTGGAAGTATTTCCTTCGAAACAACGGTCTTCATCACCATTATACCAGTTTTCGACTTCGGGTGCATCAACTTTCTGCCATTGGCCAAGATAGTCGTAGTACTCGAGGGTGAC
The DNA here is from genome assembly GCA_937910265.1 of uncultured Bacteroidales bacterium. Taxonomy (GTDB): domain Bacteria; phylum Bacteroidota; class Bacteroidia; order Bacteroidales; family P3; genus Colimorpha. The sequence continues at coordinate 10,820 of CALEPD010000187.1, read as the reverse complement.
TTTACTTCCCTGAGCCAGATTAGCGGCCATTTGGAAAGAGAGTGTATCGGGCTGAATCATGGCAATATCGATAATAGGACTATACAAATAACTCCTGCTACCTCTCTTACCCGTTACGATGAGACGACCCGGTTCGGAAAGAGCAGTACCCCAAACGTTATCGGGGCTATAGGAGTTGGTCAGATTTTGACCGGAAGACTCCTGAGGATTACCTCTCTCCCAATAGTTTTTGGTGTAGGCATTGTATCCACGCGGAGCGTACCACAAGTCAGCCATTTCGAAAGAGTCGAAAATTGTAAGAGTAATAACATGATATTTATGATAGTCGAACATCAAGACATTGTTGGTCGTATTCGAATCACCAGGTACATCGACAGAAAGATTCAAAGTTGTTGTACCTTCGACAAAGACATGAACAGGCAATGAAATGCTAGTCACTTGACCGGGGTCAAGGATACCTGTCCAGGTAAAGCTGCCATTGGTGATATTCGTATCTGGTGTATTATCGGTGAAGGTATAGTTGACCACCATACTATCGACAGTAGTTGCACCTTTGTTGGCCACGACGAAAGAGACAGTTGCTCTATTATGACTAATGATATGGTCACGCGGAGAAGCTATACGGGCAATGGCCACATCAATATCCTCAGCAGGATTTTTATCAATTGACAAGAGGTAATCCTGGACTTGACCACCACTGGTTCCAACACAGGGGCTTGAAGGATTGTTGGTGTCAGCGTCGAGCACAACTCTCATTTTCATAAGACCGAAGGCTGATGTGTCAGGGATAGTCAACTGATACGAACGTGTAGCGTTTGACATTGTAATATCATGGACTACCAATTCTGACTCGGCAAACTCTCCATTTCGGTTGAAGTCGATATAGACAGAGAGACGTGCACGACTATCATAATCATACGGATTCTCGCTATTAGCACAAGAGATGTACATTGTGTCGGAAGAACCTTTTATTAAATGGAGCGGGGTGACCTCTGGATTCACATAGGTGCCAAAATTCAAGTAATCGTAGCCTAAAGCATGCAATTCATTATCCAAAGTATTATAACTTACTCTAGTAATATCCATACCGGCAGCAGATGCAATTTCGGGTGCACAATAAGAATCCTCGCTCAACGAGCAGAATGCAAAATAGCCTCTAGTCGTATCATTTAAGCGTACCATCTCATTGGGGAGGTCGGTCCATGCACGCAATCTGTAGTTTACAGTTTGGTTGGGAGTATTGACCTGCAACAACGAGTCGAACGAGAAGTCGTAGGTTTGACCGGGTGCGATAGTTGCCGTACAGGTCTCAGTCACTTGCTGATAGAGAGTTGAGCCGTTGGCGTTGAAGAATTGATAGGTAACGGGGATGTTGGAAATTGGCTGGGTACCGTAATTGATGAGACGAACCTTAACGGTATCCTCAAGCATGTAAACAGTACCTGTAGACCACGGGCGAAGTACTTGTTCAACAGCAGCGTCGACTGCTACGGGTGCATTAACATGAACGGTTACAGAAGAGTAATAACTCGGGCAGTTTCCACCATCGTGGCTGTAGCAATTCAGATAATACGTTGAATCGTGGAAATACTGGGGAGTGTCGTCCCAATGGCGAGAACGATTGTAATTACCATTTGTGTAGAAATGCTCTGCTGTAGAGTCTCTGTACCAGAATACCGGACGGCTAAACTGCTGCGTAGACCAAATGGTGTCCCAAGTAGCATACGGTATGTACAGATCTTCCCCCACAGGGCTAAGTGGAGTATAATATGAGTTTACTGTTCTATTGGTGGATGTGTCATTATCGCGGACAATGTCGTACTGATAATAATGTGAGGCTTTGACATTGAGCTGGATTTTGTTATTCTGACCAGTCGGATATAGGTTGGCAGGATTCTGGAATGGGATAGTCAACGTTTGACCTATGTCAAGCATCTCAGCCAATGTGTAGGTTTCGATATTATTAAGCGGAAGCTGAGCAATGCTGGTTGCACCAGATTTCAATGTTGCATCATAACGGATTTGGAATTGAGTACCGGCTGCGATAGGCTTGTATCCGACATTCTTGATAGTCATTGATATCGGGGCCGCATGCAAACGACATCCGTCCTCGACAGTAACCGATTCTGTTTCCATATTAAACGCAGGGAGAATGAAGAATTCGGAACGAGCAGTATCGTTGCGGGTGAAGATATCGGTAGCTACACTAACCCAAGCAATCATGGTTTGGGTGTCGATAGTACCTAACGGGCAAATGATTTGTACTGAGTCGTAGTGGTATTCTCGGGGTTCCAACTGATTGATGTATTTTGTAATGGAACGGGTATTGGGCAATCCTTCGATTTGTACATTCCAAGAGATATTTTGCTCAGTCGCCTCACCGCTGTTGTAAATCTTAACGTGAACCCAAACCGAATCGGTCTCGATGTTCGGAGACTCGTTTGTACGTTCTGGCATGAACGGGGAGAGAATTTCCAACATGGCGATGTCGTGGGTCTCACAGTCATATTCATGAGCACCGATAGTAGGAGCAGGAATCTGAGGACGGATATTTCCATCAATATCGTCAGAGACCTCGGCGTTGTACTGTGCCATTGCGGGATAGAGGCAGTTGTCCAAGTGGACATCGGTGTCGGAGACGAAATAGGGCTGAATGTTGACAGAATGTAATTCCTGACCTTTTGCAACACGAACTGAATCGAGTGCCTGGAATTCAGCACCCCAATACATATATTTGGGAACAGCAGCTTCGGAGTTGCTGAAGATGGCATTGTAGTCAGACAAATCGATAGCTGTATCGTTGGCAATATAGTATGCATAACCCTGACTGAGGTTAGCAAAAATATTGTTCTTTACGGTAGCTTGATAACAACCTGTATAGAGGTTCATGGCCTTACTTGTAGCGGCATTGATGCCGGCATACACTCTAACTGTATTGAAGAACACTTTAAGGTAACGTGAACCTTCGATTATAATACCCGAGGAGTTGTTAGATGTTGAGCCATATATAGAGACCATATTGTTGAAGATGTTGTTTTGTGTAGTCTCAACACCCGAAATATCAACCAAATGGATACCTCGTTTAGCTCCGTTGAAATTATCGTATATTGAAATAAAGTTCTTCTCTATATCAACGGAACGATAGGTAATTGGAATGCCCAATTCGTTGGTATCAATTCTGAATCTGGCATCATCGATATAGATGGCCGTTTGCTGCTTACCATTAGATGTACTTCCCGTTGAGAAACGGTTGCGAAGAACTTCAACCACATCAGTACGAATCAACTCTATACCTCTGTATTTAAAGTCATTGAATTCATTATCGTGGAAATAGATGTTCTGCGAACGATTTTCGACCACAGATGCTGTCTTGACAGAATATTGACCACCAGTAAATTCATTGCCAAAGAACATAATGTTATCGAGAGTATCACCTAAGATAACACAGCTGTTAGTAGAGGCACCTGTTGTATTTGCGCCAAAACTGTTATTCTCAAATGTTATATTCTGAGACAACGAAATGTCGATTGCGTTGTTATAGTTGCCTGTTGCACCTGCATAGAATGCAATTGATTCGAATGAAATATTAGAGGCATGGTTAAAGTTCACAACATATGGGTACGCAGCTGTCGGATTGTAAGAAAGTTGAACATCGCGAACACCGCTGGCCGACCTGAACACGATAGTATTGGTAACTGACGAACCATCGACTTCACCGATTACGAGTTGGTTGTTGTAGGTACCCGAATCGACTTCGAAAACAACAGGGCCATCAATACCCGCATTGTGGAGAGAGTCGACGGCAGCCTTGAAATCAATAAAATGATCATCTGCATCAGCGCCAATAGTATATGTACCCGGGCAGAAACGCACATTGGCTAATCGAACAATGGTATCGTTGGAAGATATGCTGTCGCCCACAGCTGTAACTGCAATAACAATATTGTGCCGACCCGGAGTGAACATTACTTGCGCAATGGAGATTACAGAGTCGCCCTGAGCAGGGATAACGGGAACAGAGTCCATTGTGCCATAAACACCGTCAACCCAATATTCGATTTCATAATTGGACATGGGGGCATTACCGCCGTTGGTCAAACGTGCCTGAATATTATTCAGACCACATGAGCTGTAGTCATTATGGTAGGTATCGTCGAAATCAAAGGTTGCGTCGATTTGAGGAGTACCGTGAACATTGATAGCGATTAAAGTTGAACCTACCCTTGCGGTATCGGTTGAGACTCCGGGGCATGCACAGTCATCGCCTCCTTGCTGTTCATAGACTGTGCTCTGACAGCCTATACCCTGAACTGTAATTCTGATATCAGGACGGTTGTTGGAACGCGATGGAGCAGCCGTATTGGAGGGCAAACACAGGTTATTATTAGCATCGGTTTTGCTAAGAACCATGCCAGTTGCAGCTGTATAAGTGGTTTGAGCACCTGAAGATTTTGTTGTGGCGGGAGAGTAACATACTTGAACCACGATATTAGAAGCTCCATCCCAATAGAAATAATCATCAAACTCATGCTCAATCCAACCCACATTAGCGGAGGAGAATTGCAAGGATGATGCATAATAGCACTCTTGAACCGGAATCCAAGTTGCATTACGGGTCGGGAATACCGACAAATCGGTAGTCCCTAACGAAATCGTATAATCATCCAATGTATATGTACCTGTTGCATTGGGTACATTAGCAAGATTGAATGCGACTTTGGAAATGCGGCCCTCGGTGTATCCTGCGTCAAGCAATTCCTGAGCGGTATATAAATACTGGTTCTTTACATACTTGGTTTTCGGGTTATATGGAGAAGGATAACCTGATGCGGCGGATAATGATGCCATTTCTCCAATAGTGATGTCATATTCATTTGAGCCTGCCGCTACAACGTAGAAAGTATCATTAACGAATAATGGACCGCTAACAAATGTCAAAGCAGTGTCGATTGGATTCCCCTCACTGTCATACCAGATCAACCAATCGTCATAAGTAGAATCTGCAACAGATACGATGGCCGAAGCACCATAAACGACACTATCGGTATAGACAATTGCGGGGACTTCCGGGGTGTACAAAGAGGTGACGGAACGGGATACAGTATCGGTGGCAGGATCGAACTCGCCTGTAGACATAGTTACATAGGCAGTCAAATCGAAGACAGTGTCGAAACTGTAACCCATATTGATTGGCTGAGAGAAGCAGTGAATCAAGGTAGTGTTGGGAGCGAGTGCCGAGATGGTATCGGTATCGACAACAGTGTTTCCGGATTTCAAGTGAAGCAAAATTTGCGAGCTGGCCTGAATACCATAATTGCTAATGCGAACACCTACTGTTTCTGTTCCTAAACCACAACCTTCGGCGACAATAATAGAATCGAGGAAGATGTCGACATTGGGTATATTGGACATTTGAACACTGACAAGAGAACGTCCACTCGGACATCCGTTGTCGACGTAGCGCACTAAGTTAGAATTGGATGTACCCATGCTAAGACGGTGGGTATTGGAAGCAAGCATCCAATGGCTTGCACTATTGGAAAGAGGTGTTGTTGCGTTGGCATGCCAGCCTGTGCGGGTAACACCTGCAGTTTGGTTGTTAGAAGTTGGCATAGTAATACCCGAACCGCTCCAAACATAAGCAGGGACTTGAGCATTAGTCCAAACAGATTGAGTGGTCATGCTGTTAAATGCCACTGCGTCGGCGATGCCACTACCATCGCGATAAAGAATGGCGAAATTACTATTGTAAGAGGGTGAGCAGCCAGCACTACTTCCGGTATAGATAGTTCTATCAGCATTGGTAGTATTACCTGAACCAAATTGAACAATCAAATTGGAACCTGGTTGAATTGTAATATCGGGGAATACGAAAATTTTGTTGTTAAGGCTATTCGTTGGGCTGATAACCATTATGGTATCGCCAAGCATGTGTGCCGGAGCATCTCCGACATTCATAAGTTCGACTGCAAAATTCTGGGTAATCCAACTTGGCATAGGAGCACTGATACCGGGAACTGTCTGACTTCTCGTAATCTGAACCTCTGAGATACGAACCATCTGAAGGTCACGTCTTTGAGAAACATAATAAGAAGTATCGGTATAAAGCGGAGTTGTAATTAATGGATTGCCCACATACAAAGGCTCGGTAGCAGTAGAATCAGCGTACCAGTACAATTGCGAAGGTTTCATGATGCTGTTGCTGCATCCGTAGACATTCCAATAATCCAAACCAGCAGAAATGGGGACAGATGCGGGAACGCCATAGGTACGGGTAACCGAGATACCGGTAGGAGGATTCTGGGTATAACGTGAGATTACCGTGAACTGAGCAGAGTCGTTTGTGACATTGGGGTCGAGGGTGGATTGGACTTGAAGTTGAATGGTGTAAGTACGGTCTTGATCGACATAAGAAGGCAACGCCAACATGACACCAGTATTACAGATGACGGTATCCTGAGAAGGTATGGGGCAGTTGATGGTAGCTGTACCCGTTTGGGTCATGGTATTGTATCTGATTGACAAAGTACCGGAAGTGCCGGGGACAAAGTTGGTAACACCGCTATTGTAGATGGCGACAACCAATTCAGTTTGATCGGGCATGTTACAATTATCGGGGAGCGGTGAAACGAGTTCGGTAATTTCAAAGTCGTAAGGAAGAGAAACGAATTCAAATGCACCGACACAGGGACGAACAGAGTCACGGGCAACGTCGAAAATGTCGACCGTCACATCGCTTTGCGGAATACCCCAACCTTTAACAATCTGGTTGTAGGTGCGCAAATCGACTAAACTACCATTCAAGAAGCCGGGGTTGCCGACACGTGAGGTGGAATCCATCTGTACATCGTTCTGCCAAGATGTAAGGTTGTAGTAGTTGTTACCCGACAAACGGTTAAGGGTAGGACACTGTGAATAGTATAAATTGTTTGAGATGTAATTTCCTACTCCGTTACCCGGGATATAGTTGAATGCATAGTTATTGCCATCGTAGCTGGCGACGATATTATTAATGAATTTACTATTATTAATATTGCCTCCGCCGAAGGTAGCTGCAGCTATGCCTGATTTTTCGGGAGCGTACATTCTTACAGAGTTGTACACTACTTTGAGGTATTCACCACTAATAATATTCAAAGGAGTGGTCAAAATGTCAGATACACCGTCATCGAGTGAAACCATCATGTTGTTGGCAATAATAGCGTTTTGGGTGGCTGTACCATACATCTCAGACATACCGATACAACTTGCGCCATGGGTACTGTATACCTTGTTCTGAACAACTTGGCTAGAGCCATAGCAATGCAGCATCTGGAGCATATAACCAGCGTTGGTCAAAACATTGTTCATGAAATTGCCTTGGATGATAACACCATTTTGATTGGAAGCGATAATAGCATTGTTGTTCTGATCGGCAAAGAAGTTGTTTACAATCACGTTGCCCGAGGTCAAGTTGTCTGAAGCGAAACCTGTTGCATTGATACCCGTAACACCACCCGTAAAAGAACACTCTTCGATAAGGATAGAGGGTGCTGCACCAGTATAGAGCAATGCTGTTGTTGTATAGGGCTGAACGTTATCGACAAAGCCGCAGTTCAACACTTGACAGCCTGTGCTTCTTACACCCATGCGAACCATGTAGGTTACACTGGCGTCGGTTGCGTTTCTTCTAAATACCAAATTAGAGAGACGGACATGCTGGCAATTCTGCATATCGATGAGGCTGTTGCTGGTTGGCAAGTCATTTCTAAAAACAACTGATCCACTATCGCCAACGGGTTCAAACTGGACGTAGGCTGTTGCCGAAGTACCATCGATTTCAGGCATTACAATAGGTCCATATTCACCTGCTGCGAGTTTAATTGTAAGCGGTCCGTTTACGCCGCAAGATGCCAATGCAAACAACATTTGTTCGAGGGTTGCGTAATCGGCATTAGCAGTGCCAACAGTTCTTATTCCACTCATAGGACCAGCACAAGCCATGAACTCGGAGAAGGATGTATCGTTAAAAGGTTCATGGTCGCGATAACGTGTTCCTGATGAGGTCAAGGAATCTTCCACCCAAGCTGTGATGGTGTGATAGCCTGTGGTAAAACGTTGGGTTGAATTCAACTGTACGGCCACACTGTCGCCAGCATTCAGGGTACCAGTCCAACTGTAGGTATAAGGAGCACTGTTGTCAATACGATAGGTGACATTGATAGCATGAACTGGCATAACGCCATAGTTTTTCAAATACACACGAACCTGCTGGTCGGTGTTTGATTGAGCCGGATTGTTATATGCTGGGAAAATAATTGACGACACTCCAGCATCATATATCAAGGGGAGGTTTGCAGATGAACGGAAAACGACATCAGGTCTTTGGGTAACCGCAGTTGCACCCGAAGCAAACGTTGGGGTTGTAGCGGGGTCGAAGCCCAAGGTGAAGGGTTGGTGAACATAAAGGGACTGCTTATTGGCAGCAGTGGCAATGCCCTTAACATAAGTTGCTGCAGGTTGCCCAGATGTCAAAGAGTTCCTGTACAAAACTTGAACTACAATATCAGAACCAGCATAGTAGAAAGTATCCTGAAAATCGATGTTCAAGGTTGCACCTGATGAGGCAGGTTGAATGTTTAATGTACCTTCATAAACTGGTTGCATGTAACCAGACACGAATGTACCGGTACTTGAGAGTGTTGCTTCGGAAGTGTTTCTATTTCTAATCCAAACTCGGAATTCATCACGCACTTGAGGTGTTGAGCAAGAATGGATGGTGAACTGCATCCGTGTAAAGGCACCCGCCTTGTAACCAACATTGCTCAACAAGAGGCTGTCGTACACGAACTCACTGCGAGCAATACCATCAGCTGGGAACGGGATGTCGGTTGAAGATTGTGACAGATTGAATGATGCTTCATTTTGTGTACCACGAACACACTTATAGGATATCCAGTCGAAATCGTTGTCGGGGAAAGTCTTGGTGTTGATGTTTGTCGATGCGTCTCGAACAATGACCCTGAACTGCATGATTGTATCATATCCCCAGAATGGGATTCGGGCCATATAGCGCCCATTAGCCGTGGTTTGGGGAGTCATTGTAATACGATTGACCGTTGGGTCAGAACCAATTTTATATAATACGTAAACGGAGTCGTCGTTAATGCCCTGAGCTACGGAGGTTGTGGCATCCAAAACGATTTTGGCGCCACGGCTACTTGCATAATTCATCAAATCGGGATAGGCTCTTATGGTTACAACCGGGCGAACCATCTGACTAGGACTGGCCTTGATGACAATGTCGTCGAGATACCATCCTGCAGAGTTTTGGACGCTGGTGGCCGAGTCAAGTATAAAACGGACCAACAGTTTGCGGTCAGATGTGGCCACACCACTGAAAAGGCGGTCCAAGTCGAAACGTTCTTTCTTCCACCAAGAGTCGGCGGGTTGGCCTGTCTGTGACCACTCGCTATAACTTTGGTTATTAAAAGAGCTTACACCTGCAAAGTTGGGAGTACCACCTTCAGTCATGTTATACTGCCCACTGCTGAGCAACGTCCATGTATTTTGGTTCGGACGTCGTACTTCGATGGAAGCAACATTGGCACGGGTAGCGGAGTTTGCAGGATTAACATTACAGATGTGCGAAAACTCCATTGAAAAATATTGCCAAGCAGAAGCTGTTGAAAAGTCGATTGTATCCAACTGGAGGATAACGCGGGAACTGGTATTATGAGCCAGTTTTATCGACTTGCTTCCTGACGACGCAACAGTTTGGCTTACAGAACCATTGCTAGCTCCTCTAACTACTGTGTAATTTACATTTTCAGAGGCTTCGAATCCTTGACGATACACTTCTGTAATCTGTGCATAGGACGAAATTCCCAAAAATGCAAAAAAAAGTACTAAAAATAAAGCTCTTTTTTTCATATTCGTATTATATATTACTTTATTGTTTTACAAATCTATACATGCACACTTCAAATAAAACAGGTGTGCATTCGACGCTATAAAATTAGCGTACAAATTTACAACTTTTTCTTGACATAAATATATATATTTTTATTTTTATTAATAAATATTTATATCTGCGGAGTTTAATTCGTTCCTCGCGATTGAAAGCCTCAAGACCCACGATTCGGCTGAAACATATCCGGTCAGCTTTGTAAAGAAAGCCAAGGATGCGAAAAGCGGAAGACTTCTCGGTTATGTGGAGTCCGGGTTCACATCTGCGATCATAGGTTTCGGCGAGACAGGTCGCGAAGCCCTGAAATTCCTTTACGAGTTCGGTTCCTTTGTCGGAAAAGACAAGGAAAAAGTTCCTTTCCAATGCCATATCTTCGATGATAACGCAGCAGAAGAAGCTGGAGAGCTCAAGCGTAAAATCAGCTTTCCTAATGCCTCAGAAGTACATTTCACCAGTTGCAAGGTGGAAAGCGAAAGGTTCTGGGAAGGTCTGGGCAAAACTATAAATGAAATGAATTATATAGTAGTCTGCCTCGGTGACGACCAGGACAATCTGAAGATTGCTACCGAAATTGCAGAATTTGCCCTTAGAAACGGAAAAGACCTGAAAGACAATTTCATAATAGCGTTCCGCCAGCGGGAGTTCAGCATTCTCGATAAGGAGACAATCGAAAAAGCAAACCGCACTTTCGGAAACTGCCTGCGCCCGCTCGGAATGATGAAGGATATCTGGACACAGAATGTCATAAGCGCCAACGATATCACGACTATGGCCAAGAAGTTCTACTGCAGTTATCTTTCAGCCACATCACAGGCAGAAGCAGAAACTGCCTGGGCAGAACGACTCACCAGACTTCAGTCTGATGATTATG